>JACNHM010000316.1 GCA_014383605.1 Chloroflexota bacterium | reverse complement strand
GCATTGGGGTGTATCACTACCTGTGCATCCAGGCCCTGGCCGTTTTTGGCGTCGCCGATGCCCCAGCGCTTTCTTACGCCATTGCCTTACACCTCATCTCGGTCGTGCTGCCCATGGCCCTGGGAGCCGTTCTGGCCTGGCAACTGGGCGTGTCGCTGCACCCGCGCGCCAATGTCACGGAGTCATGATGTGCTGACCTTGCTGCAGACGATCTTCTGGTTGGCCGTCGCGGTGCTCGTGTACACGTTTCTAGGCTACCCGCTGCTGATTGGGCTGCTGGCCCGGCGTATGCCGCACCCTGTTCGCAAGGCGGAGATCACACCGCGGGTGACGCTGCTCATCCCTGCTTACAACGAGGCCGCCGTCATCGCCCGCAAGATAGAGAACAGCCTGAGTCTGGACTACCCCGCTCATCTGCTGGAGGTCGTCGTCGTCACCGACGGTTCCGTGGATGAGACAGTTGACATAGTGTCGTCTTTTGCCCCACGCGGCGTGTGCCTGTACCATCAGCCACAGCGACGGGGCAAGGCGGCGGCCATCAACCGCGTCATGCCTCTGCTGAGCGGTGAGGTCATCGTGTTCACCGACGCCAACACGGTGATCGATCCCTGGGCTCTACGGGCGCTTGTGCCCAACTTTGCCGACCCGGCAGTGGGGGGCGTCACTGGGGAGAAGCGTGTCTCCGGCGGCGGCGAGGGCCTCTACTGGCGGTATGAGTCCTTTCTCAAGCGCTGTGACAGTACGGTCAGTTCGGTGATGGGCGCCGCGGGCGAGTTCTTCGCCATCAGACGGGAGCTGTTCCAGCCGACGGAGGAGGATTCGGTCATCGAGGATTTCGTGACCTCGCTGCGATTGGTCGGATCAGGCTGGCGGGTGGTGTACGAATCAGAAGCTGTGGCCAGGGAAGAAGCCTCTCCCTCGCTGGCCGGGGACTGGCGGCGGCGCACACGCATCGCCGCCGGCGGATTCCAGGCCATCGTGCGGCTGCGCGACCTGCTCAGTCCGGCCCGTGGCCTGGTGGCCTGGCAATACCTGTCCCATCGCGTCTTGCGTTGGGCGGTCACGCCCTTCCTGCTGCCGCTGATCTACGGTCTCAATCTGTTGTTGCTGGGACTGCCATTCTACCGCCTCATTTTTGTGGCCCAGACGGCCTTCTATGCGGCGGCGCTGCTGGGGTATGGCCTCACTCGCTTAGGGCGGCGTCATGGCCCATGGCATGCGGTGTTCTATTTCTGTCTGGCCAATGCCGCAGCCTTGGCCGGCTTCTGGCGCTACATCACCGGGACGCAGCCGGTGACGTGGGCCAAAGCCCGCTGATTCTCAGGAATTGTATTCGCAATCATGGCTATGTCTGACTTATCCCATTCCACACCTCCAAGCGACGTTGCTGTGGTGGGCGCATCCACGGCCGGCTTGTTCGCCGCCACCCTGCTGGCCCAAGAGGGCCTCTCCGTGCGGGTCTACGAGGCCAGCCAGAGCCTCACCCCCTTGCCCAGAACGCTCATCGTCACCAGCCGCCTGCCTGAGGTGCTGGGCTTCCTGCCCACGGAGGCGGTGCTCAACCAGGTGCAGCACATCGAGCTGATCTCTGCGGGCGCTTCCACCCGGGTGAGCTTCCGGAAACCTGACCTGATCATCGAGCGGCAGCGGTTGATACGGCTGCTGGCCGACCGGGCCCGGCAGGCAGGCGCAGCTATCGTGTTCGGCCAGCGCTTTGCCGGCTTCGACCAGTCGGCTGGCGACAGCTCGGGGCATCCTCTATGGCTGCGCTTTGTGGACGCCGCCAGCGACCACTCGCGCCAGGAACGGGCTGATGTGGTGATCGGGGCGGACGGGGTGCACAGCCAAGTGGTTCAGGCCGCCGCTGCGCAGCTCCCTCCCTCCGTCGCCCTCTTGCAGGCGCTGGTGGCCCTGCCGGCCGGCTCAGACCCCCATACCGTGCGCGTATGGTTTGAACCCGACGATACGCGCTTCTTTTACTGGCTGATCCCGGAATCTCGGGAACGGGCGGCAGTGGGATTGATTGCTGACGATGCGGCGGCGGCCAAGGTCAGGCTGGACCACTTCCTCAGCGCCCATGGCTTCGAGCCTCTGGAGTACCAGTCGTCGCTGGTAGCGGCGCATCGTTTCTCGTCCCGGCCGTGGGTCGAAGTAGGCGGCCGCCGCGTGCACCTGGCGGGCGATGCCGCCGGGCAGGTGAAAATGACCACCGTGGGCGGTCTGGTGACGGGATTGCGCGGGGCCAGGTCTGTGGCCGCGGCCATTCTGGGCCGCAGCGATCACCGGCCGGAGCGCCGGGAGCTCAAGCGGGAATTGGATCTTCACCTCCTGTTGCGCGTCATTCTCGATCGCTTCACCCCTGCCGACTACGATGACATATTGCGTCTCTTGAACCAGCGAACCAAGGCTGTCTTGCAGACGCATAACCGAGACGAGTTGACCAGAGCCTTCTGGAGCTTGCCCTTGGCCCAGCCACAATTGTTGCCGCTGGCAGTCCGTGTTCTTCTACGGCAGGTTGTCCCGGGCTGACATGGTTTGGACGATTCGTCACGCTGTGCTATACTTGGTGATAAGATAATTATGGGGAAGCATGAAGCTGGCGGACATCGTTAGAGGATTGGTTTCACGCAGGAGGTATCCATGCCAGTTGTTGAAACGCGATACGAGTACGTTATCCTTGACACAGAGAATGTCCCGTTCATTGCTGGGACGAATATGAAGGTGATCGAACTCGTCCTGGAAAGAACGGCTTACGGTTGGAGCCCAGAGGAGTTGCACTTTCAACATCCTTACTTGACGCTGGGCCAAATCTACTCAGCCCTGGCTTACTACTGGGATCATCAAGAAGAACTTGACCAGGATATCGAACGGCGGCTGCGATTCGTCGATCGGGTTCAGCGAGCGGGGGCGCGTGCTCTTTACGCAAGATGATGATCTTCTTGTCGAGGCCGCCAGACGCCAGAAGGCAAGAATCCCCTTTCGTGGGGTGATCTACGCTCATCAACTTCGTGTTTCTATCGGAGCTTGTGTCCACGATTTGGAAATCATCGCAAGGGCTGGCGAGCCTGAGGACTTGTTCGATCGGGTGGAGTTCTTGCCACTTTGAAGGTAATAGGCATTCCCTATGCCTGACACGCCACCAAACACCTGCCCTGTGGCCATGCTGGGCACACACATGCCCGAAGAGACACTTCCTCCTCGTTCCCACCGGAGATGGCTAACCGCCGAATGGGCCTTGCTGGCTCTGGCTGCCCCGTTTCTCCTATTTCCCACCCTGAAACCACAGATCACTGTACTCGTGCTGTGCCTGCTTGGTCTCTTCTGGCTCGTGGCGCTGATCCAGCGACGCCCTTGGCCGTCCACCCCGTTCAACGCCCCTTTGTTACTCATCACCATCATGGTCGCGGTGGGCACGCTGGTCACGGCGTCGCCTGATCTGACCCTGCCCAAGGCCACGGGGCTTATTCTGGGCCTGGCCGTGTTCCGGGCGGTGGCCCAGACGCGGGGGAAACAGAGCCTGGGTTTGGCGCTGGCCGGAATGGTCCTGGCGGCGCTGGGCGTTTGGGCCCTGGGGCTGCTGGACCTGCGCTGGCCGGACAAGATCTCCGGATTGCAGGGCTTGCTGAATCGCGTGCCCCAACACGTCACGAGCCTGCCGGGCACGCCGGAGGGAGGGGTCAGCCCCAACCAACTGGCGGGGGTGCTGGCGCTACTCCTGCCGATACCCGTGGCGGCGCTGATAGCCACCGGCCGGTGCCGGCGCGGCCTCTCGTGGGGGCTCCTGGGGCTGGGCGGCGTGGTGATCTGGGGCGGCACGCTCTTTCTGACCCAGTCGCGCGGAGGTTGGATCGGCGGGCTGGCCGGGCTGTTGACCTTCTTCACCCTGTGGGGCCTCAGCGGCCAACGCCGCTGGCAGCGGGCCGTTGGCCTGGTCCTGCCCGTGCTGGCCCTGCTGCTGGCCGCGGCGGCGCTGCTGGTTCTGGGCTCCGACCGGATAGGCCAGGTGCTCTATGGCGCAACGGAAGGGGCGGTGGAGACCGCGGTGGGCGGCATCTCCTTCCAGGGGCGGGTGGAGATCTGGTCGCGTGCTCTCCGCGCCATCCGGGATTTCCCCCTCACGGGCTGTGGTCTGGGCACCTTCCGGCGAGTTGTGCATGTCCTCTACCCGCTCTTTCTGGTCAGCCCCGATTGGGACATTGCCCACGGTCACAACGTTTTCCTGCAAGTGGCCTTGGACCTGGGATTGCCGGGGCTGGTGGGCTATCTGGCGTTGCTGGCGGTCGCCGGATGGGTGGGCTGGCAGAGGGTCAGGGCGAGAGCCTCGGATCGCTGGCTGGCGCTGGGGGCGCTGGCCGGGCTGGTGGGATACCACGTCTACGGGATCGCGGACACCGTGGCCTTGGGATCGAAGCCGTCGTTTCTCTTCTGGTGGCTGCTTGGCCTGCTGGCCGCGGCGGCCGCGTCTGACGATGGCTCTGCTGACAGCGACCGCGTGCCCGGATGATCCGCGTTAACGACAAGTTCGACGTGGAGTGGCGGGAAGGGCTGACCGTCGAGGGCCTCTTGAAGGCCTTGGGCTTCACCTATCCGCTGGTCGTGGTCTCCGTCAACGGGCAGCTTGTCTCCCGCGAAGCCTATCCGACCTTCCCCGTCGCCGACGAAGCCGAGGTCAAGGTGCTGCACATGGTCGCCGGCGGCTAGCTGCTTCACCAGGGCAGGCCGGGTGCCGTGTCTACCCCTGCCGGCGGCGCCAGCCGCCGGATCATCTTCACGCCATCCCACGGCTTGCCCAGGATGCCGTCGTGAATGGCCCAACTGCGGCCGCGGACGGAATGTGCCGCTTCCGGTTGGCGGAAGGGCGTGCTGCCATCCAGCCGTGCCGCCAATTCGCCCCCGGGTTGGAAGGCTTGCTGTATCCATTCCATCTCCCGCTGCCCCTGAGTGTACATAAATCCGTAGCGCTCGAAGAGGATGGCATTGTGATAGCCCAGCGGCTCGACGATCACGGAGTCCTGGCCCAGGGCGATGAGGAATGCCTCCACGCGCGGCATGACGTGGCTGAAGAGCCGCAGACCCTCCCGCACCTGGCCGGGCGCCAGGCCCTGCCCGCATGGCTCGCACCTCTTCGGCCAGATGGCGCCGCGCCGTGCCCAGCAGCGTGAGCTGTCCTTCTTCGTCCCGATCAACGTGAAACCGCTCGGCAGAGGGATCATTGGTGGCCATGAAGGCCACAACGGTCTGGCCCAGCGGGTTCTCCTGCAGTTCCAGCAGGTAGAGGGGGTCCTCGGCGTCGGGCCGGTGCCGCACCAGTAATTGAACCGCGAAACTTCCCGGCTCGTAGCGGAAGCTCACCAGCCGCTGGCCGGCCTGGTTCGTGAGTTTGATGGGGTGAATGCCAAAGCGGATCAACAGGGGGCTGGGGATCAGGATGCGGCAGAGGGCCTCTTTCCATTCCTCGGGCAGGTTGTTGAGTTCGTGGATGGAGCGGGGCGCGTGCGGCAATTGCGGGCCGGAAGGCTTCTCCGTCGCGGACAGGGGCCACGGTTGTCCTGGGGATAGCGCTTCGGCCAGGCCATCCGGCGGCGGCCCAGCAGCTTCAGGTGTTTTGGCTTCGGGTATGGGCAAGTCTTTGGACATGGTCAGAGGGGTGATACGCTATGAACATTTACGGCTTGTACGACACCGCCAGCGGTGAGTTCACGCTTCGGCAAACGTAACCACTTCCTTCCCCTGCAGTTTCTCCAGCACCCTGCTGGCGATGAGTTCCAGATGCGCCCCGTTGTGCACGAAGTCCAGATCGTCGGAAGGAACGGTCAGCACGGGGCACAGGGTGAAACCCTCGATCCATTCCTCGTAGAGGCCGTTGAGCTGCTCCAGGTAGGCCGGGTCAATGCGCTGCTCGTAGTCACGCCCCCGCAGCCGGATGCGTTCCAGCAGCGTGGGGATGCGGGCCTGCAGGTAAATGATCAGGTCCGGCGGCGGCAGAAAGGCCTTGATGGCCTCGTACATCTCGCGGTAGCTGGCGTAATCTCGTTCGGACATCAGCCCCTGCTGGCGCAGGTTACGGGCGAAGATCTCGGCGTCCTCGTAGACGGTGCGGTCCTGCACCGCTGTGCTGGGGTAGTCCACGATCTGGCGATGGTGGCGCAACCGCCGGGAGAGGAAGAAGATCTGGGAGTGGAAGCTCCACTGGCGCATGTCCTGGTAAAAATCGGCCAGGTAGGGGTTATCGTCCACCGCCTCGTAGAAAGGCTGCCAGCAGAGGTACTCGCTCAGCATTTTGGTGAGGGTGGATTTGCCGACGCCGATGTTGCCGGCCACGGTGATGAAGCGTTTGCCCATGTTCCGTACCCCCTGTCCTATTTCCAGACCCGCTCTCGATTGAGATTCATCTTCCCCACGTAGGCGCTTTCCAAATCCACGCCGGTGTAGTTGGCCAGTTTGAGCAGATAGGCCAGGCAATCGGCCAATTCCTCCTGCAGATGAGGCCGATGCTCCTGCAGCGCCCGGTCGCGGGCCTCCTGGCGGTTGCCCACCTGGTCGTACAGCGTCTCCTGCGCCCTCCAGATGGCTTTCAGCTCCGCCCCCAATTCGCCAATTTCCTCCACCAGGCAGATGTAGTTGTAGTAGAGGTCGGTCAGGAAGCCCTTATCCCTGTCCAGCATGTCGTGCCAGCGCTGGAAATCGCTCAGCCGGCGGCGTTTCAGAACGGCAGGAGCCCCCTCTGCTTCGACAGACCCCCCCAGTTCCGGCAGCGGCTGCTGGAAAATACCGCGGCTGAGGGCCTCTCGCACCCGCCCGATGGCGTGCGCCCTGGCCTCGGGGTCCTGGACGATGTTCAGGCCGTTGGTGTCCATGGCCAACACAGGCGCTGCCGTGTACTCGGCGAAGAAACGCTCGTAGGCGACCCGCAAGCGGTCAATGTAGTCCCGGGACATGGTCCGCTCGTAGGCGCGGTCGCGGAAGTTGATGCGCTGCATCAGCGCGTCCGTATCGGCGCGCAGGAAGACGACCAGGTCGGGGGCGGGAATCTGCTCGCCGAGGATGGCGTGTACCCGCTCGTACATGTTCAACTCGTTACCCCGCAGGTTCAGGTGGGCGAAGAGCCAGTCTTTGTCGAACATGTAGTCGCTGACCAGTGTGTGGTGAAGCAGTGTCTGACCGATCACGCGATGCTGCTGGCGGTAGCGGCTGAGCAGGAAGAAGATCTGCGTCTGGAAGGCGTAACGTTCAGGGTTGGCGTAGAAGGCGCTGAGGAAGGGGTTTTCCTCGAAGACTTCCAGCAGCAGTTCGGCCGCTAGCGGTTCTTTCAGCATGCGGGCCAGCGTGGTTTTGCCCACGCCGATGGCTCCTTCGATGGCCACGTAGCAGTGTTGGTTCTCGGACATGACAGTCTTCCTTAAGCGGGGAGTGAACGAAGATGGCGTCTCGTTGCCCATAGGATACCGCGAATCGGGCGAAAAGTCAAAAGGGCGGGTGGGTGCGTCGCGCTTGTGCTGAAACTTTTCTGTTGCTGCATCGTATGGTATGATGAGAGCAGATGGCGCCCCTGTGGTATCCCGTGTGCAGCCGCATTGAGGATGAAAACGTGAGCGAAGAGCAAATCTGGATCGAGCAAGCCCTGGCCGGAGATCGGGCCGCCTTCGGTCGCCTGGTGGAAGCGTACCAGTCGCCAGTCTATAACCTGGCCTACCGCATGCTGGGCAATGCTTTGGAAGCGGAGGACGCGGCCCAGGAAGCCTTCCTGCGGGCCTATACCAAGCTGCACACCTACCGGCCTGAGCGGAAGTTCGCTACCTGGCTGTTGTCCATCACCTCGCACCACTGCATTGACCGGCTGCGGCGACGGCGCTTTACCTGGCTCTCGATAGAGGAACCCCTGCCACAAGACTGGCTGCAGAGCGAGCGCGGGCTTCCGGAAGAAGCGGCCTTGCGCAGCGAGGCGAAAAAAGAGGTGCGGGGGCTGTTGGAACGTCTGGAGCCGGCCTACCGTGCGCCCATTGTGCTCCGTTACTGGCACGATCTCTCCTACGAGGAGATCGCCGAGACGCTGGGTATCACGGTGGCGGCGGTGAAGTCCCGTCTGCACCGAGCGCGGCTCAAGTTGGCCGAGCAGGCAGCGGAGCAGCGGAAGACACGGCGAATTCCTGGCGAGCAACTGGAAGCAGTTTCAGGTTCGGGGTTCTGGGTTCGGAGTTCGACCTCGAACGCTGGACGCCGGACATTGAGCCCTGAATCTGGGACGCTGTAGTCGGAGAGCGAACATGGCTGATCATGCAGAGATGACCGTGATGATGTCGCTGGCGCTGGATGGGATGCTTTCCTCGGAGGAACAGAAGGCATTCGAGGGACATCTGCGCAGTTGTGTGGGCTGTCAGGAGCAGTGGGCGCGCTGGCAGCAGGTGGATGCCTTGCTGGCGGCAGAGCCTGTGGCCGCTCCCGCGCCGGACTTCAGCGCCCGCGTGCTGGAGCGGGTGAGTCAGCGCGGGCAACGCCAGCGGCGACTGCTAGGCGGTGCACTGCTCCTTGGGGGGTCGCTTTCCGTGTGGGGAATGGTGCTGCTGAGCCTGGCAGGGGCGGCCCTGCTCTGGGTGCTCAGCGATCCCTCGGTGGCTGTGCACGGCGCGCAAGTGCTCTCGCAACTGCTGGGTGCTGGCAGCCTGTTGGTCAAGGCCGTGGGGCTGGGCCTGGAGAGTTTGGTTGGCCCCTCGGTGTTGCCGTTGCTGCTGACTTTCGTCTGTGTGATGATGGCGTTGACGGTGCTGTGGGCCCGGCTGGTGCAGCGGCGGCCCCGGCGAGCTCCATCGCTGATGTTGGTGTAGTTTCGCACACGTGCGGACATTCAGAAGATTCAAGCAAGTGGAGGTAAGAAAGATGAAACGCAGATTGTGGATCGTGCTGTTGGTGCTGGTGGCCTTGTTGCTGCCGGCGAGCACCGCCCTTGCCGATAACGGCGGCAATAGCGGTAAGGTGGTCTTCGGCAACGACTTCGTGCTGGAGGCGGGCGAAAGGCTTGATGGTGACCTGGCCGTCTTCGGCGGCGATGTCACGCTGGAAGCAGGCAGCGTGGTAGATGGCGATCTGCTGGCCATGGGGGGCGCTGTCACCCTTGCGGGCGAGGTCAACGGCGACGTGGTGATCTTCGGCGGCAATGCCGAGCTGGCGGCCACAGCGGTGGTGGATGGTGACGTCATCGCGCTCGGCGGCAACATAGATCGTGCCGAAAGCGCAGTCGTCAGGGGAAACACCAGCGAAGGGTTCTCCTTTCGCTTCGTGCCCCGCATCCGGCCGCCGAGCCCGCCGGGAGTCTGGAGGTCATGGGAATACAGCGCCAATCCGTTCTTGTCCCTGTTGCTGCGGGGACTGAGGGCGCTGGGCACAGGCCTGCTGCTGGCCTTGCTGGCCCTGTTGATCGTGTCCCTGTGGCCCAAGCAGACGGACCTGGTGGTCAGCACGGTGTGGCGCAGCCCGGCCGCCAGCTTCGGCGTGGGCCTCCTGACGCTGCTGGTGGTTGCCGGACTGATGGTGTTGCTGGCGATCACCATCTGCCTGAGTCCCTTCGCTCTGCTGCTGGGGCTGGCCACGGCGGTGGCCTTGCTCCTCGGCTGGGTTGCCCTGGGCTGGCTGGTGGGACGGCGACTGTTGGCGGCGCTGAAGGCCAAGGATGTCGCCCCGCTGTGGGAAGCCGCCCTGGGCGTCTTCCTCATCACGCTGGTGGGGGCGATACCGTGCCTGGGCGGGCTGGTGTGGCTGGTAGGCGGTGCGTTCGGGCTGGGCGCGGTGGTGCTGACGCGCTTCGGCACGCAGCGCTACAACGGCGACCGGCCGACGCCGACGCTGCCGGCGGAGACGCCACCGGTCGAGCCAGCGGAGCCTGAAGCGGAAGTGGCGTTGCTCGAGGAGATCGAGCCGGATCTGGTCGAAGAGGCCTTGCCGGAGGCTGTTCCGGCGGAAGGCGACGACCTGGAACGCATCCACGGCATCGGGCCGGTGTTCGCCGCCCGGCTGCGGGAGGCAGGGATCACTACCTTCGCCCAGTTAGCCGCCACCGGCCCCGAGGATCTGGCGGCCATCGTGGAGCTCTTCCCCGAGCGGGTGGTGGAGGACGGCTGGATCGGCCAGGCCAGGGAACTGGCCGGCTAGCGCAGAACCTTCGACAAAGGCAGTGCTGACCGACAGTAGCGGGGAGGGTTCGCTCTCCCCGCTACTGCGCGGAGAACGGCGATTTGCCAAATCCGTCGCTGTCTGTTATAATGTTGGTGCTTTTGGCGGGGCGTAGCGCAGCCAGGAAGCGCACTTGAATGGGGTTCAAGTGGTCGCCGGTTCAAATCCGGCCGCCCCGACCTGGCATGGCCGACGGCTATTGAGCTGTCGGCCTTAGCCTATTAAGGCTCTGCAAGCTCGACGTTCGCATGCCAGGCGATGATGCCTGGTGAGGCCGCAAGGGGAGCGGGAATGGACGGTGTGGTCGCTCGACTCAGTGAAAACGACCGTGCGCTGTTGGAGAGGATCGAAGCGGGGCTGGCGATCACGGCCGATGTCAGCCGCGCCGATGTGATCCACTACTGTCGCGGCGCGGAGGGGGCTGAGGTGATCGCTCAGGCCCAGCCGCACTCCATTTCCTCTCTTTACCGCCAGAGCCAGGTGGGTCATGTCGTCTCTCTTGCCGAACAGCCGTTGGTTTTCCGGGCTCTCCAGGAAGGGCGGGCCGGTTCGCGCCATGGCGATCTGCCCGGGGGCACGCCGGTGGTGCAAGAAGTCTACCCCGTCCACAACTCTTCGGGCGACGTCATCGCCGCCCTGGGCGTGGAGACCAACCTCATTGCCCACGAGCGTCATCGTCGCCGCCACCGTTCTTTCCAGCGGGCCGTTCGCTGGCTCCAGGGCATGGCCATACGTGGCGAACTGCCGGAGGCCGCGGCCCTCTCTCCGTTCGGCGAATGGGATGGCATCGTGTACGTGGACGCGCAGCGACGCATCGCCTACCTCAGCGGCATCGCCAACAACCTTTACCGGCGACTGGGCTATCTGTTGGACCTGCGGGGCACGTTGTTGGCGGACCTGCAGACGGGCGATGAGGCCTTGGTTCGCCGGGCCATGGAGACAGGCCGTTGTCTGGAGGAGGAGCGCCGCGAGGGCCGTCGTCTGTGGAACAGGAAGGCCATTCCGCTGCGCCCGCAGGAGCCAACAGGGCTACGCCGCTGGCGACCGCCCTGGGCCGTTCCTTCCTCGCAGGTGGCTGGCGCTCTGGTGATGGTGCGCGACCTCACCGAAGAGCGTTTGCGGGAGGAGGAACTCCGGCTCAAGGCGACGATGGTGCAGGAGGTGCACCATCGGGTCAAGAACAACTTGCAGGCGGTGGCTTCGCTGCTGCGCATGCAGGCCCGCCGTCTGGAAGGGCAGCCGGAGGCCCGCCAGGCGCTGCAGGAGGCGCTAGGACGCATCCTCAGCGTCGCTGTGATCCACGAGTTCCTGTCGGAGGCGGAGGAGCAGCGTATCAACATCCGTGACGTATGCCAGCGGATCATCGCCCAGCTGCGGGCCGTGAACATCACTCCGGACAGAGCGATCCGCCTGGACGTGCATGGCCCCAGCATCTATCTTCCCAGCCGGCAGGCCACCGCTTGCGCGCTGGTGGTGAACGAGCTGTTGGAGAATGCTCTGAAGCATGGGTACCAGGGCCGTGAGACGGGGGCGATCACGGTAACGCTACGCGACGGTGGCGACGTGGTGGGCATTGATGTCCAGGACGCCGGGGGGCAGTTGCCTGAGGATTTTGACCTGGACAGGGAAGCAGGCTTGGGCTTGCAGATCGTGCGCACGCTTGTGGAGGAAGACCTGCGGGGGCGGTTTGATTTGCGGGCCAATGGCGGGGTGACGGCGGTGATCGTTTTCCCCAAGGATTTCGCGGAGTGAGCTTCGCATAGTCATATCCATGTGTGGAGCACTGAGTGGTTTCCGTTTTCTGGAATGGTGACTAGGCTATGCGAAATGGCGCACGGTGCAGTGCGGAATAGGTGAGGAGGGCAGGCAGAGATGGACAAGGGGCGTGTGCGGGTGATGGTGGCTGACGACGAGGCCATCACTCGACTAGACTTGCAGGAGACACTGACCAACCTGGGCTATCTGGTGGTGGGCGCTGTCGGCGATGGCGAGAGTGCGGTGAATCAGGCTCGGGAACTGCGTCCCGACGTGGTGATCATGGACATCAAGATGCCTGGGATGGACGGCATCGAGGCGGCGAAGGTCTTGACCGAGGAAAACGTCGCTCCCGTGGTGCTCCTCAGCGCCTACAGCCAGCAAGAACTCATCGAGCGGGCACAGGAGGCGGGCGTCGTCGGCTATTTGGTGAAGCCCTACCGGGAAACGGACTTGTCGCCGGCCATCGGCGTGGCGCTGAGCCGTTTCAACGAGTTCCGGTTGCTGAAGCAGGAGGTCAAGGGCCTGGAAGAGCAGTTGGAAGTGCGCAAACTGTTGGACCGGGCCAAGGGGATTCTGATGGACACCCAGGGGCTACCAGAAGCGGAAGCGTTCCGCCGCATTCAGAAGATGAGCATGGATAACCGCAAGCCAATGAAGGAAGTCGCTCAGGCCATCATCCTGGCTCACGAGATCACTTCTGGATGATGCAACGCCCAGAGCTGGGCACTGTTGTGGAGATGCCCCGATCATTGCTGCCGCCGGATTCCTGATCCAGGGATCCGGCGGTCGGCGTTATGGGGGCCTGTGGAGGGTCACAATGCTGACAGTGGAAACAGCAGGTCCGCGCGGCTCAGCAGATCTTCCAGCACGCCAACACCCAGCAGGGACAGGATGAGGCCAAGCAGGGTCAGCAGAAGCAGCATCACAATGGCGGCCACAGCCGCGGCGACGAAGAACCCGCAGCCGAATTGAAACCCGTCGGCGAAACTTAAACCGCGTGGCTCGTCTATTCCGGTGGGGGAGGGGGCGGATTGCATTGATCTTCTCCTCGCTACTAGACATCCAGCCTGTCACTGCGAGGAGCGGTAGCAACGAAGCAGTCTCCCGCTGCGCCTGAGGAGATTGCTTTGCCCCTACGGGCTCGCAATGACGGCTCATGTGTCATTTCATTGCACGATGAGTGGCGCGACAGTGCCATGCGTAGCCTGCAATGACACAGGGCATGAAACGGCAACGGATTATAGCACAAAGTGCTGGCAGGGGCAAGCATTTGCTTGCTCTTGCAGCATAGGCTATAATTGCTCATCATTTGCTGGGAAAGGGACATCGTATTCATGAAGCTCTCCATACTCATTCCTGCCTACAACGAACAGGCGACTATCCGCGAGATCCTGGCCCGGGTGCGGGCGGTGGACGTGGTTATGGAAGCAGGGAATGGCGACCTGGGCTATCCTCTGCCGGCAGGCGTCAAAGGCCCCGTTCGCCTGGAGAAGGAGATCATCGTCGTAGATGACGGTTCCACCGACGGAACACGAGACATCTTGCAACAGGAGGCAGAGCGGGGTGGTGTGCAGGTTTTTTTCCACGCCGTGAACCAGGGCAAGGGCAGTGCGGTGCGCACTGCCATCCAGCACGCCACGGGCGACATCCTGCTCATCCAGGACGCCGATCTCGAATACGACCCCCGCGACTATGCCAGGCTGCTACAGCCCATCGTCGAGGGGCGAGCGGATGTGGTCTATGGTTCTCGCTTTCTCGGCGGCCCGCGCAAGGCGATGCTCTTCTGGCACGCCGCGGGCAACAAGCTGCTGACCTTCATCACCAACATCCTCTACGATGCCATCCTCAGCGACATGGAGACCTGCTACAAGGTCTTTCGTGCTGAGGTGATCAAGGATATCCCCCTGCATGCCCGGCGCTTCGAGTTTGAACCGGAAGTAACGGCCAAGGTGCTCAAGCGGGGCCACCGCATCTACGAGGTGCCCATCTCCTACACCGGCCGGGAGTACGAGGAGGGCAAGAAGATCACCTGGCGGGATGGCTTCTCGGCCCTGTGGACGCTGGTCAAGTACCGGTTCGTGGATTAGGTGCTGGAAGTTGGAGGATGGAAGGTGGACGTCAGAGGTGCTAGATGACGGAGTTGCGAACCCAATCACGCATCACGCATCACGTTTCACGTTTCACGTTCTCCCCTCGCCTGGCTCTGCTGGCGATCCTGCTCCTCGCCCTGGCGCTGCGGGCCGCGCCGCTGACTGATCACCGCTTCCACGAGGACGAGGCGCTGTACGCTTCCTGGGCGCTGCTCACGACGGAAGACCCGGCGCTCATCTCCGTGCCTGTGGACAAGCCGCCGCTGCACATCTATCTGCTGGCGGGACTGTTTCGCCTGCTGGGGCCAACGGAGGCGGTGGCGCGGCTGCCGAATCTGTGGGCCAGCGTGCTGAGTGTGGCGATGGTCTATGCCATCGGGGGGCGGGCCTACGACCGGCCCACGGCATTGATGGCCGCGCTGCTCTACGCGGCCTCGCCCTTCGCCATCCTCTTCGCTTCCACGGCGTTCACCGACCCGCTGCTGGTGCTGTGGATGCTGCTGGGACTGTGGGCGGCCTTGGCCCGCAAGCCGCTGCTGGCCGGCCTCGCTCTGGGCCTGGCCTATGCCACGAAACAGCAGGCAGTGTTGTTAGTTCCGTTAGTAGTGGCCATGAGCATTTGCGAGGTGAGGGAACTGAGGGGGCTGAGGGAGGGGAAGGAAACGACGGAAAGGAGGGAAATGCGACGTCCACCTTCCAAACTCCAACCTCCAACTTCCAATATCCAATATTCAATACCCAACCTCCTTCTGCGCTTGCTGGCTGGCTTCCTGCCATTGTTTGCGCTGGTGACCTGGTGGGACTCACTACGCTGGCACGTGCAGCCCAGCTTCTGGGATCGCAGCCTGACCACCTACGGCGGCCTGGAACTGCTCCCGCCCTCTGCCTGGCCGGAGCGGTTGGCCGGCTGGGCAAAGCTCCTGAGCTACGTCTTCGCCTCACCTTCGCTCAATGCCATCATGCTGATCGGACTGCCCATCCTGCTCTGGCTTGCCATCCGCCCCCACGCACAACGTTTCACGTTTCACGTTTCACGTTTTACGTTTCACGCATCACGCATCACGCATTACGATCTCCTGCTTGTCATCTATGTCATCGCCTACCTCTTCCTCCATCTTGCCATCAGCTTCCAGGTCTGGGATCGCTATCTGCTGCCGCTGGCGCCCCTCCTCTGCCTCCTGCTGGCCCGTCTCATTCGCCAGGCGATGGCATTTGCACAGAGTGTCACGCATCACGCATCACGTTTTACGTTTTACGTTTCACGCTTGCTCATCGGTTCATTGCTCATCTTGTTGATCCGCCCGGCATACCTGGGTACCACAAGCCAACTGCCCATCGGCGGCGACCACGGCGCGTATGAGGGGATTGATCAACTCGCCGCGTACGTGCAGGCGCACCTGCCGCCGGAGGCCAGGCTCTACTACCACTGGCTGGGCTGGCACTACGGCTACTACCTGCGTGACGCCTCGCCGGAAAGGACCTGGTATCCCGATCCGGAAAGCCTGGCCGAACAGGCCGCGGCGGCCCCCGCCGCTGTGCGGGCTATCGCCTTCCCCGCCTGGAAGGATGACCAGCCTGTGCGCCAGGCGCTGGCGGCGCGGGGTCTGACCCTCGTCCCGCAATATGCCACCTACCGTCATGACGGCGGCCCTTCTTTCGCTCTGTATCTGATTGAAACCACAGATCACGCGGAGACAGTATCTGTGAAATCTGTGGTTGAAAACCGCAGCACTGGAGGTGAGCGGTGAACGGGCGGCGGCGGGCCGTCCTGGGGGATGCTGTGGCGCTGGCCGCGCTGGCGGCAGCGACGCTGCTCATCTTCTGGGCGCTGGCAGGCACGAACCTGGTGCTCGCCGGCGTGGACGCCTTCACCTACTTCACGCCCTATCGCGATTACGCCAATGCTGCGCTGCGACAAGGGCAGTTGCCCCTCTGGAACCCTTACCTCTTCCTCGGCGTCCCCTTCCTGGCCAACATCCAGGCGGCGGTGCTGTATCCCCTCAACTGGCTCTTCGTGACCCTCTGGGCACCGAAGGCACTGGCCTGGTCGGCCGTGTTGCACGTCTGGCTGGCTGCTGCGTTCACCTATGGCTACGCCCGGCGTCGCATTGGCCTGAGCCAAGCCGCGGCCTGGATCGCCGCGGCGGTTTTCGCTTTCAGCGGCTTCCTGGGCGGGCAGGTGGAGCACGTCAATCAGCTCAGCGCGGGGGCCTGGTTTCCGCTGCTGCTGATTCTGTTCGATGAAGCGGTGGGCGCAGGAGCCAACCACAGAAACCCGTTTTCTCGAAGAAAACGGGTTTCTCCCTCACTTCGCTGGCGGGCAGTGTTGGTGCTGGGGCTGCTGGTCGCGCTGCAACTGCTGGCTGGACACACGCAGGCGGCGTACATCAACCTGTTCGGGCTGGCGGTTTACGGCTTCTGGCCGTTGGTGGAAGATTGCAGATCGCACATCGCACATAGCAATCCGCAATCCGCAATCCGCAATCCGCAATCCGCATTCCGCAATCGAGTGGTGGCCTATGTGATGGCGGTGGCGCTGGGACTGGCTCTGGCGGCGGCGCAGTTGCTGCCCACGCTGGAGCTTTCCGCTCTTTCGGTGCGCTCCGGTGGCCTCTCTTACCGCGAGGCGGTCTCTTTCTCCCTGAAGCCCCGCATGCTGCTCTACACGCTGCTGCCCACCTACGGCGAGGAGCTGGGGCAGGCCTTCGGCACGGAGGGGTTCACCGAGTACGTGGCTTACGTCGGCGTCTTGGGGCTGGCGCTGGCTGCCTGGGGCGCGTGGCGCGGCCGGCCCGGCTGGGCCCGTCGCCGCTTCATCGTGCTGGCCGCCCTCGGCTTCCTGCTGGCGCTGGGGGCTTACAACCCCGCCTACTTCCCGCTCTACAAGCTGTTGCCCGGCTTCGATCTCTTCCGCGCCCCGGCCCGCTGGATGTTCCTCTACACCTTCGGCGCGGCCATGCTGGCCGGCCTCGGGGCGGAACGGGTTTTCACGTTTTACGCATCACGCATCGCGCAGGATGCAAGATGCAGGTGGCAAGATGCAGGAGGCAGGAGGCGCATCGCCTATTCCTTGCTTCTTGCTTCTTGCCTCTTGTTGCTGCTCCTTTGGCTACGCAAGCCGGGTTGGATGACCTGGGCGGCCTGGGGCGGAACGGCGGTGGTGGCCGTTGCCTTCCTTCTCCTCAGTCGCCGAAGCACAGCTCTTCGCCGAGTATTGCCGCTGCTGCTGCCATTGGCCTTGCTGATGGAGCTGACGGCGGCCAGCCGGGCGTTGCCGCACGCTTCCCCCACTGCGCCGGAGGCCATCCGGTCGCTGCGCACGGCGCCGGCCCATCTGCTCAACGACCTTGGTCCGCACCGCTTCCTCAGCCTCTCCGACATCACCTGGGATCCGGGCGATCTGGCAGAGATGGAGCAACTGTTCGGCGATCAACTGCCATCGGAAGCGGTGTACGACCTCGTCGTGGCCAGCAAGCAGCAGGAAATCCTGGCTCCCAACCTGCCGCTGCTCTATCGCATCCCCGCCGTGGACGGCTACGACGGTGGCGTGCTGCCGCTGGCCCGCTACGTCACGCTGCAGCGCCTCTTCTTGGATGAAGCCGATCTGTCGCCCGACGGGCGCTTGCGGGAGCAGCTTGAGGCCATCCCTCCCGTGCGGCTGCTGAACCTGCTCAACGTCAAATATGTCATCACCGACAAGCTTCTGGACGTCTGGCTGGACGACGTCTACTACGACTTGCAGCACCGCCTCGTGCTCGGCACCGGCGGCATGGCCGAGGTAACGCTGGAAACGCTCCCCGCTGCCAGCGCTACTGCCGTGGGCGTTGTCTCTCATCTGCAAGCGGCACAAGCGCTGCCCGACGGCACAGCGGTGGCGGAAATCGTGATCAGCGACGCAGAGGGTCACACGGAACAGCTCGTGCTGCGGGCTGCTGAACATACCTCTGAGGGAGCATACGCGGCGGGCGCTGTGGCTCACGCCCAGGCGCGGGTGGCTCACTCCTGGCCGGGCCAAGCCGAGGGACAGGACTACCTGGCGGTGCTGGACTTCGCCGCCCCGCTGACGCCGCAACGCCTGACCGTGCGCCCCCTGCTGGCGGACGGCCAGTTCGTTCTGAGCGGTCTGAGCCTGATAGACCGGCGCACGGGGGCGCACTGGGCGCTGGATGTAGACAGCCGTTTCGCCCGCGTGCACTCCGGCGACGTGAAGGTGTACGAGAACCTGGCCCTGCTGCCGCGAGCCTACGTCGTGCACAGTGCCCGCTTCTTGCCCGATGACGAGGCGGCGCTGGCGGCGCTGGCCGATCCGGGGTTCGACCCGGCGCGGGAAGTGATTCTGGCGCAAATCAGCAAATCAGCAAATCAGCAAATGAGCAAATGGCAGGTTGCAGGTCGCAATCCGCAATCCGCATTCCGCATTCCGCATTCCGCAATCGTGGAGGTGTACGAGCCGGATCGGGTGGTGGTGCAGGCGACTCTGACCGAGCCAGGCTATCTCGTGCTCAGCGATACGCACTACCCCGGCTGGAAGGCCCGGGTGGACGGGGAGCCTGTGCCCATTTTGCGAGCCAACCTGCTCTTCCGGGCCGTAGCCTTGCCGGCGGGTGAGCACGTCGTCGAGTTCCGCTACCAACCGGCGTCGCTGCGCTGGGGAGCGATCATCAGCCTGGCCGCACTGGCGGTTCTGGTGGCCGGTCTGGGCATCTGTTGCGCTCACCGCCTGCGTTGCGCCGCTGGACGTGATCGGCAATGTGGTGTATAATTCTCGCTGCTTGATACAGCAATTGGTATTAGCTATCCATCGGAGGTGAGTCATGAACGCTTTCAACCGCATTATCACGCTCTTGCTCTTCCTGGCCTTGCTGCTGGTCGTCGTGTTTGGGGCCATTTTCCCCACGGCGGCGCTGGAGTGGATAGGGCGCAGCGCGGAGGGGTGGAGCAGCTATCTGGCCTACTGGGAGACGGCCAGGCCCTACCTGTACGTCGTCTTGCGCATTGGCATCGTCATCCTTGCTGTGCTGGTGTTCGGAATCCTGTTGTTTCTGGAGTTGCGACGGCGCCGGCCCAACACGGTGCGTGTGCACACCACGGAGGGGAGCACGGCTGATGTGACCACTGATTCCGTGTCCCAGCGGTTGCTTTATCACATTGACCGTCTGGCTGACGTGGTCACTGTTGCCCCACGCGTGTCGGGTCGCGGGAAAGTGGTGGACGTCGTTCTGGACCTGGAAACCGGCCCCGAGGTTGACGTGCCCATGAAGACGGACGAGGTCGTGGCTGTGGCGCGGGAGGTGATCGAGGAGCGCATGGGGCTGCAACTGGGCAAGATCAACGTGCGCATCAAGCACGCGCCCTACCCGCAGGAATAGCGGGGGAGCGGAGGAGCAGAGGAGCGGGGGAGCAGGGGAGCAGGGGAGCGGGGGAGCAGGGGAGCGGGGGAGCAGAAATGATACAAAATGATCATCAATCCCGCTCCTTGGATTCTCAGAAGGACCGGCCGATGATTGCGCCTCTGCACCCTTGCACCTCTGCACCCTTGCACCTTCGCACCTCTGCTCAGAAGCGGCTGGCGATGATGATCGCCTCGCCTTCCAGGATTTCCAGCCGCTGAACCTTGAGACCCAGTTGCGCCTGAGCCAGGCCGCCGTTGACCGTGTTTTGCAGGGAGTTCAGGAAGGCGCGGGGGATGGGCACTCGTCCGATGCTGGCCTGGTCAATGGATATGCGGAGTTGCTCGTCGGCCACCTGAGCGGAAGCCACGATAGCTGCCTGGCCGCTCAGCGGCAGTCCCGCGTTGCTCAGCTCGCCGCTGACGTAGATTCGGCCACGCGAGAACCAGATGTACGGCTGGGTAAGGGGGATCTCAGCCGCGTCTTTTATCTTCAGGTTGACGTAAGATGTCAATTCCTGGTCGGTGAGCTGGAGGCGGAATTGCCCCTCGCCCTGGTTTTCCCAGGCTCCTTGCAGTTTCTCACGGAAGCGCTGGGCAGCCTCCTCGGTGATCTCAATGGAACGGTCTGGTAACTTGACACTGGAGCGCGAGAGCCAGGCGCAAGGGCTGCAGGCCAGTGTGGCCCACAGGAAGGCGCAGCACAGCAATAGCCGGCCGGGGTAGGGTCTTTCGGACATGATACCTCCAA
>JACNHM010000476.1:2465-20248 GCA_014383605.1 Chloroflexota bacterium | reverse complement strand
GTTTGTTTCTGATGATGTATCCGGCCATGCTGAATCTGCAAGTATCCGAACTGAAGAAGCTGAAGAACAATCCCAAGCCGATCATACTGAGCCTGTTTTCAAACTGGGTGGTCGCGCCCTTAGTAGCGGCAGGGCTAGCGTATCTGTTCTTGAGGGGTAACGAGCAGCTTATTGTGGCCGTGATCTTGCTGGGCTCGAGTCCATGTACCGCGATGGTCCTCGTCTGGGGCAAGCTAGCCGAAGGAAACCAGGAGCAAAACGTGATCAACACGAGCCTGAACACTGTCACCATCATGGTGCTTTACGTTCCGATTGTTTCGCTACTGACAGGTATTCAGAACATCCCCATAGACCGGGTGCTTATGGCTGTTTCCACCTTTGTCTTTATCGGGATTCCATTGTTTCTCGGAATCATCAGTAAGAGGATCCTGATTAGCGCCAGAGGAGAAACCTGGTTCGAGAATACGTATCGCCCCATAGTCGGAAAGATCGCCATTGGGGCTCTTCTGATGACGCTCATTGTGCTCTTCTCGCTAAACGGACAGGTTTTGATTGATCACTTTGATCAGTTGTTGTTGGTCTCGGTCCCTCTATTGCTCGGTTTTGTCATTGTGGTCGGATTCAATCTCCTGATCACCAAAACCTTTGGATTAGAGTACAGAGAAGCCGTTACCACGGTCATCATCGGATCGTCGAGCCATTTTGAAATCGCCATTGCGACTGCGGTAGCCATGTATGGCGTGGGTTCGTATGCAGCGTTGGGGACCACGATGGGCCTGTTTTGGGAAGTGCCGGTCATGCTAGGCCTGGTTTTCTTAGGAAAGGCATTGAGCAAAAGGGGCTTCTGGGATGGGAAGGGCTTGCCGATTCGGCGGTCCGTGAGAGCAGAGACAGAGGTGAGAAGTGACTGAACAAAACGAGAGGGGCTCAAACAATGGCCCCGAGTGGATAGTGTGATCGAGAAAAGGGCAAACTTCTGGCCACGTTGGAGACGAGCATCGGCGTCCTGAGCCACAGTCCTGCCTTGCGGCTATCTTGAGGACCGGGCGCAAGCGCAGAAGGTGGCACGGGAGTTGGTGAACCTGGTGAATCGAACCTGGGCGCGGTGAGAGGAGATTGAGCCGGACTACGAGATGCACCGGAGACCGGGGCCGCTAGAGGTCTACAAACTGCTGCCGCAGACCAACTGCCGGGCCTGCGAGCAGCCAACCTGCTACACCTTCGCCTGCAAACTGGTGATGGGGCAGGTGGCGCTGGAGGATTGCCCGGAGCTGCGCGAGCCCCAGTACGCAGGGCACTGGGCGCGGCTGGCCGAACTGCTTCCGGCGGACATGCCCGCCATCGGCCGGCGGGAGTGGCGCAACTTTCTCGGAAAAGGGTAGAAGCCCAACCGAGTGGGGCGTTTTTCGGCCCCAGACGGCCAATACGATTGGCCTACTACCCCTCAAAAAAGGGGCCCGCATCACTTATCGAGGGCATGGCTCAAGTTAGATTAACACTTTTCTCGCGGGCTATCCAACGACTCGGATTTTCTCTGGGCCAGATGGCTTGAAAACGGTCATTGAGAGGGCTCTCAACGCCTTTTTGAGCTCGTTTTGCGCCAAATGAAGCACTTGCCCCTTGAATTCCTGAGAGATATTGGGTTTCAACTTCTGCACCGTAAAACAAAGTGTTAATCTAACTTCCCGGGATTCTGAACCATGCCCTTATCGAGAAGCAACTTTCTCGGAAAAGGGTAGAAGCCCAACCATGTTGGGCGTTTTTCGGCCCAAGACGGCCAATACGATTGGCCTACTACCCCTCAAAAACGCTCCCGCATGACTTTCCGAGAAATCTCTGACGGTGCAAGGAGGTGAGCGCTGTGGCATATGAAGAGTTGAGACAGCAGGTTGAGGCGCTTCAACGCCAGTTGACCCCGGCCTTTGTCGAGGAGACCATCGGCGCGTTGTTGCGCCGGGGCGAGGACGTGGGAGGCGGCGTCAATGCCTTCCGGCTGGTCAAACACCTGCTGGGCAACCCGTCATTGAGGGACGCGGAGGTCGTCTGGGCCTACGAGCGGGTCAAACCGGCGTTGCGGTTCGCGTTGGAACAAATCCCCTCGCTGTACTACTTCGAAGGCGACTGATGAGCGGAGGATGCCATCTTCCCGGTGGGAAGATCACGCAAATGAGGCAGGTATGGCGAAACTGAGCTACCGTCAGATCCTGGTGAGACGGTTGCCGGCCGGGATGCACGGGCTGGACGAGTTGTTCGACGAGTTGTACGAGCAGGGACGCAGACCGGACGAAGCGGACCTGGGGCCGGAGTTGGTCAAGCGCGCCCAGGCACATAACTACATTCCACAAGCGGCGATTGAGGACTTTGCCCAGGCATTGCTGCGCGAGTACCGCAAATACGCTGACCAGCGGGCGGGTGGCGGCAAGCCGTCGCCGGTCAACTACGGCACATGGCGCGGCCACCCGCGTGAGCACATTCCCTGGTACCCCATGATAGCGGCGGAACTGTGCGACGGGTGCGGCGTGTGTCTCCAGTTATGCAAGTGCGGCGTTCTAGTCCCCACCACCGATGGTAAGGTCGAGGTGGTGGAACCGTTCAAGTGCGTGGTGGGGTGCAGTTCATGTGCTACCATCTGCAAGCCCAAGGCCATCACTTTCCCGCCGCGCACTATCCTGAGCGCCTTCCGGCCAAGTAGAGGAAGCCGATGATGAGGACGAGGATAGGCAGTTGCTGCAGTGGAGATGCCGAAGTGACCTCAGTGCCTCTTGACGAGAGGGGCATCTCCGTCGGCATCGTGGGCTTGAAGCAGATCTTCGAGCAACTCTACGTTATGGGACGCAAACCAGAGGGCGAGGTTGCCGAGGAACTGCTGTCCATGGTGAAGATGCGCAACTACGTGGCCCCTTCATGGAGGAGCAATACGAGTCGGCGTTGCTGCGGGAGTATGCGGCCTTCTGTACCTCTCAGAAAGACAGGGCTATTCAGTTTTCCGGAAAAGCGCCGGCCGAGTAGGAGGGAAGCGACGTATCGAGGCCAAGCGCAGCACGTGGACAATCCCGCTCACTTGGTTTCGATACGTCTTCGACTACTCAACCAGCGTTCGCTCGCTTGCAGGTGGAGAACTGAATAGCCCTACGTAGCTGGCTTGCATATTAGCGGGGATGGATGTATAATTTGCTTACGGCAACTCCTTTTGTCCGCAAGCTGTTCTGTGACACCATCATAAGGTTCTGTCTCCGAGCTATGGCTGCTACGGGAAGACCTATGCGCCATAGCCGATAGGGTACAGCGGGAAACGGCTGTGCCTCCCAGCGTGGAAAGGAGATCCCTCATCTGGTACAAGGCCAGATCATGGCTCTCCTTTTTGGTTGAGGACGGAGAGGAGGTGATGTGGAGTCGTGATAATCGTTGGCAAGTCGCAAATGTCTCTATAAAAATCTTAATGCTTATGGAGGTGTTCAAAGATGAGCAAGATCCTACGAGTCAATATGACTGATCTGACGGCCGCGTACGAAGACGTGCCGGAGAAGTACAAGCTGATGGGTGGGCGCTGGCTCACCTCGTCCATCGTGGCCGATGAGGTGGAGCCCACCTGCCACCCCCTGGGGCCCAACAACAAGGTCGTTCTGGCTCCAGGTATCGTCAGCGGCACCAACGCCCCCACCAGCGCCCGCGTCTCCTTAGGCGGCAAATCGCCGCTCACCGGCACCATCAAGGAGACCAACGCCGGGACTGGTTGGTCCCAAAGCGCGGCCCGCCTGGGCCTCAAGGCCATCATCGTCGAAGGCCAGCCGCAGGAGAAGGGCAAGTTCTGGCTCCTGCACCTCACCAAGGATGAGGCCAAGCTTCTCCCCGCCGACGAGTACGTGGGCAAGGGCCTCTACGAGGTCTACCCCCAGCTCTTCGATCGCTTCGGCAAGAAGGCGGACATCATGGGCATCGGCGTCGCTGGCGAATACCAGATGGCCATGGCGGGAGTGTGCTACAACGACATTGACGGTCGTCCCAGCCGTTACTCGGGCCGCGGGGGCATGGGGGCGGTGCTGGGCAGCAAGGGCCTGAAATTTATCGTCGCCGACGCTGCGGGCGGCCCTGGTGTGGACATCGCCGACAAGGAGCTCTTCAACGCCGGCTGCAAAAAGTTGACCGAGGCCCTGCGCAGCCACGCCATCACCAAGCCCAAGGGAGCCCTTAACACCTACGGCACGGCGGTGTTGATCAACATCATGAACGAGGCCGGGGGGTTGCCCACTCGTAACTTCTCCAGCGGCTACTTCGAGGGTGCGGCCAAGATCGCCGGCGAGGCGATTTTCGAGGGCAACAAGGAGCGCCTGGGCAAGGAGCTCTACAACCACCCCTGCAGCCCCGGTTGCATCATCCAGTGCTCCAACGTCTGGCACAAGCCCGACGGCACCGAGCACGTCTCCTGCCAGGAGTACGAGTCCATCTGGGCCTTCGGGGCCAACTGCGGCATTGATGACCTGGACGTGACCGGCGATCTGATTTGGCTGTGCAACAACTACGGCCTGGACACCATCGAGTCTGGCGGCACCATCGCCGTGGCCATGGAAGGCGGCCTGGCCGAGTTCGGCGACGGGCAGAAGGCCCTCGAGCTGATGCACGAGATCGGCAAGGGCACGCCGCTGGGCCGCATCCTGGGAAACGGGGCCGCCTTCACCGGCCGGGCCTTTGGGGTCGTCCGCGTGCCGGGGGTCAAGGGCCAGAACATGCCCGCCTATTCCCCGCGGTCAATCAAGGGCATCGGCGTCACCTACGCCACCTCCACCATGGGCGCCGACCACACCTCTGGCTACACCATCTGTCCGGAGATCCTCTCCGTGGGCGGCAAGGCCGATCCGTTGACCCCTGAGGGAAAGGCGGAGTGGTCGCGGAACTACCAGATCGCCACTGCCTTCATTGACGCCACGGGCTACTGCCTGTTCATCGCTTTCGCCATCCTGGACATCGCCGAGGGGTTTGAAGGGATGATAGAGAGTTGTGCCGGGTTACTGGGGACCAACTGGACGGCAGATGACGTGACCCGCATCGGCAAGGAGATCCTCAAGAAGGAGCGTGCCTTCAACGAGGCGGCCGGCTTCACCAGGATTCACGACCGGGTGCCAGAGTTCATGAAGTACGAGAAGCTGCCTCCCCACAACCACGTCTGGGACGTGCCCGATGAGGCACTGGACAGCGTCTGGGAGTTCTAGCCCCAATACGGTTTAGTTAACGAAGAGCCGGCCCCAGGCCGGCGGCTGGGAGCCGCCTCTACGTTGCTTAACCAAACGGTACATTGGTTCTAGCACGACGCACGGTCTTGCAGCGGGGATTGGGGCTTGCCTTGCTCCAATCCCCACTTGCTTTGCCTTGTGCTGAGCTTGTCGAAGTATGAGGGAGAACATGATCGAGATCCACCTGTACGGCAAGCTGCGCCGCTTCGCCAATGAGCAGGACCCCGCCAGCGATTCCGTCATCTACGTGCCGGTGCAAGAGGGCGATACTATCCAGGAAGTGTTGGAGGGGTTGGGCGTGCCGATGGAGGAGGTGGGGAGCAACGTCTTCCTAAACTGGCAATACTCCGCTCTGACGAGAAGGGTCGAGGACGGCGACCGCCTGGCGGTCTTCCCGGACGACATGCAGTTGCTCTACAAGTGGTATTTCGTGAAGGTAGGTGAAGAAGAGGATGATCACGGCTGAGGTGCGGCTGTATGCCACGTTGCGCAAATACAGCCCCGAAACGGGTGTTGGCGAACCGGTGGTCTTGCAAATGCCCGAAGGTTCCCGGCTGGCCGACTTGCTGGTCCGGCTGGGCGTACCGAAAAGCGAGGTGAAGACATCTTTCGTCAACAACCGGCATCAGGACGACGACTACCGGCTTCGTGACGGCGACCGGGTGGCCTTCTTCCCGCCAGTGGCCGGGGGGTGAACGGCGCAAGCGCGTGGTAGCTGCGCTTGCGCTGGATTTGATCCTGCCGATCGAGCTTGGTGGAGAATGGAGGAAGAGCACAGGGAAAGGAGATCGAGGTTCCCCACGGCTGTACTGCCGGTGCCGAAGTGGTCTGATTTATGATGCGCGTCATACATCCCCGGTCAGGAATGGGGTATAATTTTTATCATTCATACATCCGCTTATCCGAATATAGGGAATGGTGAAAACGGAGATCTATCATCATGCCATTGCGGAAACCCCTCCAAGAGGAACTCAACGCCTTCCACGCCGAAATCTGCGGCGCGCTGGCCGACACCCGCCGCATCGCCATCCTTTACGAACTGGCCGAGGGACCCAAGGCCGTGGGCGAACTGGTCAGCACGCTGGATGCCCCCCAGTCTACCGTCTCCCGGCACCTCAAGGTGTTGCGCGACCGGCACATGGCCACCACACAGCGAGATGGCGCCCACGTGATCTACAGCTTGGCGGACGAGCGTATCATCGAAGCACTGGAACTGCTGCGGGAGGTCATGGCGGACATCCTGACCCATCGCGCCGCGCTGGCCCAGGCCATGACAGTGGAGGCAGCCTGAACCGTGCCCGCTTCCCCTGCTGGCAAACCCATCCCCTCCATTGACGAGGCGCTGTGCCAGGCCTGCCGCCGCTGCCCGGTGATCCCCGCCTGCCGCGGCCGGGCGGTGCTGCGTTTCGAGCGGGATGAAGCGCCATTCATTGATGCCGCGAGCTGCGACGGTTGCTACGCGTGCATCCCCGCCTGCCCGTACGAGGCCGTGGTGCTCGACGGCAAGAACGACAACTGATAGAGATCGGAGAGAAGAACATGCGAGAATTAACCCCAGGACTGCAAGAGGCTCTGCGGGAGAAGTTCGGCCCGCGGGTGGCCTTCGACAAGCTGGAGCGGCTCTTCTACAGCCACGACGTGGGCTCTCTGCCTGGTCTGATCAAGCCGCTGGTGGGCAACACCCTGCCGGCCGGCGTGGTCCAACCGCTCAGCGAAGAGCAAGTGCTAGAGCTGGTAGAGTTCGCACAAGCCCACGACGTTCCGCTGGTGCCGCGCGGCCACGCCACCTCTGGCTACGGTGGTGCTATGCCGATCAAAGGCGGGCTGGTCGTGGACTTCGCCTGGATGAATGAGATCATCAGCCTGGATGCGGAGGCCATGACCGTCACTGTACAACCGGGCATGGTCTGGGAGAAGCTGGGGAAGGAACTGGCCAAGCACGGCCTGGCCCTGCGCACCTACCCTTCCAGCGCCCCCTCGTCCACGGTGGCCGGCTGGCTGGCCCAAGGCGGCATGGGCTATGGAGCCTACGAGTATGGGCCGTTCCGGGAGAACGTCGTTTCCTGTCGGGTGGTTCTGCCCAATGGGGAACTCAGAGAACTCCAAGGGACTGAGTTGGACTTGGTCAGCGAGGCCGAGGGGATCACCGGTTTCATCACCGCCGTCACCATTCGGGTGCGCACTGCCGAGGAGGAGGCGCTGTGGGGCGCCTGCTTCAGCACGGCCGAGGGCTTGGTGCGCACGCTGAAAGCGCTGCCAAAGACTGAACTGCCCCTCTGGTCGGTCAACTTCATCAATCCCAAGATGGCCGAACTCAAGAACCAGTTGCCGCCACATATCGAGCACGGTCACGCCGTAGAGGAGCATAGGCCCACCATCCCCGATGGGTACGTGGCTATCTTCGTAGCCCCTGCATCGCGCGGCGACGAAATCGAAGCGCAACTCCCCGCCTTGCTCAGCGTCGGCGGCGGAGAGCTCCTGGACGGCGAGGTCACGCAGCACGAATGGCAGGAGCGCTTCAACCTGATGCACGTCAAGCGGTTGGGGCCAAGCATCGCTCCCGCCGAGGTCCTGGTGCCGCTGGACAACCTGGATAGCGCGCTCCGGGGGATCGAAACCCGCATCGGACTGCCCATGGTGCTGGAAGGGCTGGTGGCCGGCAACGGCGAAGTCGCGCTGCTGGGCTTCATCCTGCACGACGAACGCAAGTTCACCTTCAACTTCGCCTTCGGCCTGGCGCTGACCGTGCTGAGGACCGCCAAGGAGAACGGCGGACGGGCCTATGCTACCGGGCTCTATTTCGCCAAAGAGGCGGAAAACGTGCTGGGGGCCGAGCGGGTGCGCCGCTTGCGGCAGTTCAAAGAGCAGGTGGATCCCCAGGGGTTGCTCAACCCCGGCAAGGTGCTGGACGGCAGGCCGCTGCTTTCGGCCTTCATGGGCCTGGCCGAGACCTTCGAGCCGGTGGTGCGGGCCTTCGGCAACGCGGCTAAATCACCCATCGGCGAGCGGATCGAGGGCCAGGGCCGTCGTGGCATCCCCGACGACGTAGCCTGGTACGCCTACGCCTGCTCCCAATGCGGCTACTGCGTGGACGAATGCGACCAATACTATGGCCGTGGCTGGGAATCGCAGACGCCCCACGCTAAGTGGTATTTCCTGCGACAGTACATGGAGGGCAAGGTGGAATGGAACCAGAAGATGGTGGACTCCATCATGGCCTGTACCACCTGCGAGCTATGCAACGTGCGCTGCAGCGAGGACCTGCCCATCGAACCGAGTTGGCTCAAGCTGCGCGGTTTGCTGATCCACGAGCAGGACCGCCTCACCTTCCCGCCCTTCGAGATCATGCGCCAGTCGTTGCACAAGGAGCACAACATCTGGGCCGCCTACCGCGTCGACCGCCCCCGCTGGATGCCTGAAGACAAGCTGGGCATGTTGCCCGAGCAGGCGGAGGTCGCCTACTTCCCCGGCTGCACCGCCTCGTACGTCGAACACGACATCGCCCAGGCCACCGCCTGTCTGCTGATCAAGGCAGGCATTGAGTTCACTTACCTGGGCGCGGACGAAGCCTGCTGCGGCATCCCCATGTTGGTGTCCGGTCTGTGGGACACTTGGGAGGAGATCATGCGCCACAACATCGCGGCCATGAAGGCCCGCGGCGTCAAGACCGTGGTCACCTCTTGCCCCGCCTGCTGGCTGGTATGGAAGACTTATTACCCCCAGTGGGCAGAAAAACTGGGCCTGGACTACCCCTTCGAGGCCAGGCACTGGAGTGAGGTGATCGCCGAGCAGATTACCTCTGGCAAGATGGCCTTCAACCACACCGTGGACATGAAGGTCACCTGGCACGACTCTTGCCACATGGGGCGAGCCGGGGCGATCTACGAGGCGCCCCGCCAGGTGCTCCAGGCGATACCCGGCCTCGAGTTCGTGGAGATGGAGCATAACCGCCAGGAGGCCCACTGCTGCGGCTCGGTGCTGAGCCTGGTGGCCGACCCGCCAGCAGCGAAACGCATTGGCGATTTGCGCTTGCAGGAAGCCGAAGCCACCGGCGCCCAGGCGATGGCCACCTCCTGCCCCTGCTGCGAGGTGCAGTTCCGCGTGACAGCGCAGAAGACCGGCCGCGACCTGCCCATCATCGATCTGGCCCACCTGGCCTGCGACGCCGCAGGGGTCGAGCATCCCAACCCCACGCCGTATGCTCTGGAGATGTGGGGCGTCTTCGAGGCCATGATCAACCTGCTCAAGCCAGAGCCCATGGCCGATTTCATGGCCGGGCTGTTGCCCCAGATGATCGAGGCTATGCCGCAACCATTCAAGGGCATGATGAAGATGGTCAAGGCAGCGCCAGGGCCGGTGCGCAACGGCATGATTGCGATCATGAGGCCGCTGATGCCCACGCTCTTCCCCCTCCTCATGCCGGGCATGATGCCCAAGGTAATGCCTGACATGCTGGCCGCGGTAGGTGAGCGCGTCCCCATGCCCCAGCAAATGGAGGAGCAGATGCCCGACCTGATGCCCGCAGCCATGGAGAACCTGCTGCCCAAGATGCTGCCCCTGGTGATCCCCTACTTCATGCCCAGGATGGAGGCCTACCTGAAGGGACAAGGCTGACAGGTTGGCAAAGCAGAAGCAACTCCCTGCCGCCGTTGGGCAGACGTGAAGATAACACCTGCGGGGCCGGTCCCGGAATCGGCCCCGCTGTGCTTATGGCCCAGCCGATTTGACAGGAAGCCAGAACCGCGGTATAATATTACTGTTGCCATATCATTTACCTGTGCCTGAGTGAAAGGGGAATCTCGTGACGCTCATCACCCGGAAGACCGATTACGCTACTCGGGTCTTGCTGCATCTGGCCATGCTGCCGCCCGGAAGCTGGACGACGGCCCAGGTAATCGCCGGGCAACAGCTCGTCCCGGAGCGCCTGATCCGCCACATCATCAGCCAGTTGGCCAAAGCCGGCCTGCTGAACACCAAACGGGGCAGAGGAGGGGGCGTCCAGATGGCGCTGCCTGCTTCGGAGATCAGCCTGCTGGACGTGCTGGAGGCCATGCAGGGCCCCCTCTCCCTCAACGTTTGCGTCACCGATCCTGAGGGATGCGCACTGACAGCCGAGTGCCCCACGCACGAGGCCTGGGTGAGGACGCAAGAGGCCCTGGTGCGGCGACTGCGCCAGGAAACATTGGACAATCTGGCCCGACGCGGCGAAGCATTGGCCGCGCTTCAGAAGGTTGCTGATTGATTATTGAGGAGATCTGATGCACAAGGTTACATTCTATGGCCTGAGCACCTGTGGGTGGTGCAAAAGGACTAAACGATTCCTCGACGCCCACGGCGTGGACTACGAGCTGATCTACGTGGACCACCTGACAGGCGCCGAGCGACAGCAGGTCATAGAGGAAGTGATGCGCTGGAATCCGCGTGCTTCCTTCCCAACAGTGGTGGTTGACAACAGCATAGCCGTCATTGGCTATCGCGAAGACCAACTGCAAGAGGTATTGGGACTATGAGGGATCAGGCAGCGCTGGATCTGTACGAGCGGCTGAAGAGTGAAGGGGAAGCGGCGGGCTACTACCTCAATCCCGACGTCGAGTTCGTCCTCGATCTGATGGAAGGGCTCCTGGCCAACGAGGCGCGCTACGGTTACCAGGCCTGCCCCTGCCGGCTGGCCGAAGGGATCAGAGAGAAGGACCTGGACATCATCTGCCCCTGTGACTACCGCGACGCCGACCTGGGCGAGTACGGGGCCTGCTACTGCGCCCTCTACGTCTCCGAGGAGATCGCCCGCGGCGAGAAGCAGGCGCAGCCCGTGCCGGAACGGCGCGGCAGCGAACCCCAGCCAACAGCCGGTGAGCACGAAGAAGAACTCGTAGGCTTCACACCGGGCGGCATCCCCGTCTGGCGTTGCAGGGTCTGCGGCTACCTGTGCGCCCGGCCCCAGCCGCCGCTCAAGTGTCCCATCTGTAAAGCCGACCGCGACCGTTTCGAGCGATTCTGGTGAGTTGGTAGATTGGGACAGAAAGCCTGTCCACGCACCAATCTACCAGTTTCCCAAGCTACCGATTTACCAGGTGCAACAGGAGAGTACACGATGAAAGAAGTCAACCCGTGGTGGAAGTGTTCGGAGTGTGGGTACACGTTCCAGGCGGAGACGCCACCGGAGACGTGCCCCAGTTGCAAGGAGAAGTGCGTCTTCATAGACGCCACCTGCTACACGCCGGAATGCGGCGGGCCGGAATCGGGCAACCCCGACCCCCGCGTAGGCTCTCGGTAAGGCGCCGCCCGCACACCCCATACAGTTCGAAAAGTCACAAAGTCACAAAGTCACAAGGAGGCAAACATGCCCATCTTTCAGGCAGCCGATGTCGTGGAGATGGCCCTGGAACTGGAGAAGAGCGGCGAGGCCTTCTACCGCGCCGTGGCCAAGAAGGCTCAAACAGACCAGATCCGGGCTCTCTTCGAGGATTTGGCCGACGCCGAGGTGCAACACTACACGGCCTTTCAGAAGCTATCCAAGACCGCCTGGGATAAGCCGCTGATGCTCCCGGACGAATGGACTCAGTATCTGATGTACCTGCAGGCCACCATCCAGAGCGTCTTCTTCGAGGGCCAGGACAAAGCGCTGGCCCTGGCCGAGCAGGTCGCCGACGAAAAAGAGGCCCTGCGCATGGCCATGGGCTTCGAGAAGGAAACCCTGTTGTTCTTCTACGATCTGCGCGACATGGTGTCCGAAGCCGACAAAGCGACCTTGATGCGCATCGTTAACGAAGAGAAATCGCACCTGCGGCAACTGGCCGACACACTCAAATCACTGGAGGCAGAAGAAGCGATGGAAGCGATGGAAGCGATGGATTGGAGCAGCCCCCTGGGCGTTCTTCGCCGCGCCATGCAGATCGAGCGCAACGGCTACAGGTTCTACACCGACGCGGCCGAACGGGCCGTCGGTGAGAGAGGCAAAGAGGTGTTCCGCGGCCTGGCAGCCGACGAAGGGAAGCACTTGCATCTGCTGTTGGTCGAGTACAAGGCCCTGGAATCGGGGCAAGGCTGGATTGACCCCGCCCAGGCGCTCGACCAGGAAATGGATTTCGACCCCGCCAACCCGGACCTGCCCGGCGAGGAGTACCCCGAGCCGATGCCCATCTTCACGCCCTCCCGTGTCCCCTCGCTGGACAACGACCTGGCAGCGCTGGAATTCGCCCTGGAGACCGAGCAGATGTCCTACGATCTCTACAAGACGTCCGCCGCAGAGCAGAGTGACCCGGCCGCCAGGGAAGCCTACGAGATGCTAGCTGGCGAGGAGAACAAGCACTACGTGCTGCTGCAGAGTTCCCGCGACTACCTGCTGAACAATCAGACCTGGTGGGACAGCGAGGAGATGCCCTTCTTCGAGGGGTAACCGATGATGGTCTAACGACCGCCGAGAGCGGAGAGCGCGCGGAGGACACTTCCCAGGCCCCTGCGTACTCGGTGCTCTCTGTGGTCAGATTCGCTCATCGTTTTGCGGCCCACGAGAACCCACAGAGCATGCACATCGAAACCAAGCGATTGCACCTGAGATCATTGCAGAGCTCCGATGCCCAAGCCCTGGCCAGGATATGGTCAGACCCCGATGTGACCCGCTACATGGGCGGCCCGCGCCATCAAGAAGAGATCCGCCAGAGCCTTGAGGAGGATGCGAGGGCTGGTCAAGAGGACTTCGACCTGTGGCCGGTGGTCGAGAAGTCCACAGGCGACGTCATCGGGGATTGTGGTCTCCTGGAAAAAGAAGTGGACGGCCAGCAAGAGATCGAGTTGGTCTACGTCTTTGCCCGGCACGTCTGGGGAAAGGGATACGCCACCGAGATCGCGTCGGCCATCCGAGATCATGCCTTCCAGCAGCGAGGCCTGAACCGGCTCATCTCGCTCATTGACCCCGAGAATGCTGCATCAGCACGCGTGGCGGCCAAGGTGGGGATGCGACTGGAAAAAGAAACCGTGCGGCCGGGCGGCAAGGTCATGGACGTGTACGCATTGCACGCCCAGCTGAATCCTGACAACCGCGTTCCGCCAGGACAACGACTGGTCAGCCGCCTGCCGGTGCTGCACTACGGCCCCATCCCCCGCTTCGATCCGGCAACGTGGGATCTGCGGCTTTTCGGGCTGGTGGAAGAGGAGGTCGTCTTCACCTACGACGAAGTCCTCGCCCTGCCGACTGTGCGTATTGTGACTGACATCCACTGCGTCACCGGCTGGTCCATGCTGGACACCGTGTGGGAGGGCGTGCCCTTTGGCGAGCTGCTGAACCACGTTCAGCCGCGGCCTGAGGCCCAATACGTGCTGGTGCACTGCGACTACGGCTACACCACCAACCTGCCGCTGGCGGCCCTGCTGGACGACGACGTGCTGCTGGCCTACCGCTACGACGACGAACCCCTGCCCCCCAGGTACGGCCACCCGCTGCGCCTGGTCGTGCCCCAGCGCTACTTCTGGAAGAGCGCCAAATGGGTGCGGGGGCTGGAATTCATGGCCCACGACAGGCCGGGTTTCTGGGAAGTACGCGGCTATCACAACGACGGCGATCCCTGGAAAGAGGAACGCTACAGCCGCTGAGACACATCACTCGGGTAGTCTCCCCCAACTGTGTTGACGCCGGTCACGACTGCACTTTTGCCGCAAGATCACCGAGCACGCCGAGAAAACCAAGGGATCTCTGCGTGCTCCGCGTGCTCTGCGGTGAAGAAAGACCATCAACACGAAAGAGGCAGACTATCCATCACTCTTTCAAGGAGCAAATCAATGGACGCTTTGGAAGTATTGAAGAAAGGCATGAAACTGGAGAGGGAAGGGCTGGAATTCTACCTGGGGGCTGCCGAGTGCAGCGATGATGCCGAGACGGCCCAACTGTTCCGCGATCTGGCCACCGATGAGGTGGATCACTACAACTTCATCGGGCGTCAATACGACGCGCTGGCCGCGGGCGAGACCTGGGTACCCATCCCCGAGCTGGAAGACGTGGAAGCTGTGGACGCGCGAGCGCCCATCTTTCCCCCCGGTGTGACGGCCTGCGAGATCCTGCCCGACAGGCCCTCGGACGAGGACGCCCTGCTGTTTGCCCTCGGCGCCGAGGTGAAGAGCTTCGAGCTGTACTCGCAGAGCGCCAAGGAGGTGGACAACCCCGACGCGCGCAAGCTGTTCCAGAGTCTGGCCTCCGCCGAGCAACAGCACTTCAACACGCTGATGGCCCGCTACGAGGCGCGCTTCGCCTATCCGCGGTAGCACCTTTCGTGTCCAATCCTTGCACATTGGGCAGGAGAATGAACCACAAAGAGCACCAAGGACACATAAGAACAAAACTTGGTGGCCTTTGTGTCCTTCGTGGTTTACCCCTTTTGGTCAGGATATGATCAGCTTCTGGCGGCGCAAGCGATTCAGCTTGTTTTTCTCTCCGTGCCGTGGACCAAGGGCTGCGCAAGCCGGATCATCAATGAGGAGCGAGATATGACCATCAACAACATGACCATCCGCATTGGTGGGGCCGCCGGCGACGGCGTGGAATCGAGCGGCGCCGGTTTCTGCCAGGCCCTGGGCCGGGGCGGGCTGCACGTCTTCGGCCTGCCCGACTACTACTCCCGCGTGCGCGGCGGCCACAACTGGTTTTCCATCCGCGTGAGCGACCAGCCGCTCTACTCCCACGAGGAGCCGGTGCACCTGCTGCTGGCGCTGACCGAGGAGACGATCCCCCGCCATCGGGACAAGATCGTGGAGGGCGGGGGCATCATCTACGACTCCACGCAGATACAGGACCAGCCCCCACCCGTACCGGGGGTTCAGCTCCTGCCCGTTCCCTTGAGCGATATCGCCAAGGAGAAGGCCGGCATCGAGCTGGCCCGCAACACCGTGGCCATGGGTGTCGCCGCCGGGCTGACCGGCCTCGACCTCTCGCCCCTGGAAAGCGTCATCCGCCAGAACTTCGCCCGCAAGGGTCCGAAGGTGGTGGCTGCCAATCTGGCGGCCATCGAAGCGGGCTTCAAGGAGGGGCAGAAGCACGCTGGCGGCTTCCCCTTCAAGCTGCGCCGAAACCCCAGCGCGCCGCCGCGCATGGTGGTCAACGGCACCCAGGCCTTCTCGCTGGGCGCGCTGGCCGGCGGCTGCCGCTTTACCTCTGCCTACCCCATGACACCAGGCTCGCCGGTGCTGCACTGGATGGCCGCCCATGCCACCCAATACGGCGCGGTGATCAAGCACACCGAAGATGAGATCGCCGCCATCTGCATGGCCATCGGCGCGGCGCACATGGGCGCACGAGCGCTGGTGCCCACCTCCGGCGGCGGCTTCGCCCTGATGGTGGAAGCCTTGGGGTTGGCCGGCATCACCGAGACGCCGCTGGTCATCTACAACGCCCAGCGGCCGGGACCGTCCACCGGGCTGCCCACCCGCCAGGAGCAGGCCGACCTGCTCTTCATGCTTTACGCCTCGCAGGGGGAGTTTCCCCGCTTCCTGCTGGCGCCGGGCACGCACGAGGAGTTGTTCGTGGCCGGCTGGCGCTCGTTCAACCTGGCGGAGAAGTACCAGACTCCGGCCCTGGTGCTCAGCGACCACGTCCTGGCCGTGGCCGTGCGCACGCTGAACGTCAACGCCTTCGATTTTGACGCCGTGGAGATTGACCGCGGCCAGTTGCTGAGCGAAGCGGATTTGGACGCCCTGGAGGAGGAGTATCTGCGTTACCGGGTCACGGAATCGGGCGTCTCGCCGCGAGCCGTGCCCGGGCATCCCCAGGCCATCTACGTGGCCACCGGCAACGAGCACGAGGAGTCGGGGGCCATCAGCGAGGAGCCGGAGGTGCGCATCGCGCAGGTGGAGAAGCGGCAGCGCAAGCTGATCGGCATGGCCGAGGAGATGTCCGGCCCGCAACGCTACGGCCCCGAGGAGGCGGAGGTGACTTTCGTCAGTTGGGGCTCCACCTACGGGCCACTGCGGGAGGCAGTGGATCGCCTGAACGCCGAGAAACCAGGGAAGGCCAACTTCCTGCACTTCGTTGACCTGTGGCCCTTCCCCACCGCGGCAACGCTGGCCGCCTTCGAGTCAGCCCGCCGGCTCGTCGCTGTGGAGGTGAACGCCACCGCACAGCTAGCCACGCTCATCCGCAGCCAGACCGGACGCCAGATGGATGGCCTGATCTTGAAGTACGATGGACGATCCTTTACCCCTGAATACATCGTGGCCCACGCTGCAGAGGAGGTGTAAGATGGTAGCCCGCAGAGACTTCGACAGCCCCACCCCGCCCACCTGGTGCACGGGCTGCGGCAATCACGGTATCCTGAACGCCATCAAGATGGCCTTGACCGAACAGAAGATCGCGCCCCATGACATCGTCATCTTCACCGGCATCGGCTGCGGCAGCAAGCTGCCCCACTACATGAAGGTGAACGGTTTCCACACCCTCCACGGGCGCTCCCTGGCGGTGGCCACCGGGGCCAGACTGGCCAATCACGGCATCAAGATCATGACCGTGCACGGCGACGGCGACGGCTACGGCATGGGGTTGGGCCACATGATGCACGCCGTGCGCCGCAACATCGGCTTCGTGGACATCGTGCAGAACAACCGCGTTTACGGGCTGACCAAGGGTCAGTACTCCCCCACCAGCGACGTCGGCATGCGCACCCCCACCTCGCCCGAAGGGGCCATTGACCGGGCCGTGCCGCCGCTGGGACTGGCCATCGCCGCCGGCGCCACCTTCGTCGCCCGCGGCTACCCCGGCGAGTTCCCCCACCTGGTCTGGCTCATCGGCCAGGCCTTGCAGCACGACGGCTATGCGCTGGTGGACGTGCTCCAGCCCTGCGTGACCTTCAACCGGGCCAGCGCTTACGACTTCTACAACCCTCGCGTGTACAAGCTGCAAGAGAGCGGCCACGACGTGACCGACAAGACCGCTGCCTGGGAGAAGGCCTACGAATGGGGCGAGCGCATCCCCATCGGCATTTTCTACCGCCTGCAGGGCGTGCCCACCTACGAGGCGCAGGTGCCGACGCTGAAGGCGGGACCGCTGGTGCAGCAGCCGCTGCAGAAACTGCGACCGGAACAGGTACACGCGCTGCGCACAGAGCTCATCTGAGCGCCAGAAGAGTTTCAGGGAGGTGACCCCATGTCTCTGCAGATGGTGAAGTCGGTTTTGACCACCGTCCTGCTGCTGGTGGCCATTGCGCAGGCCCTGAGCATGGCGATGGTGCGGGGTTGGGTGAAAGTGAAGCTGTTGCCCGAGAACAGGCGGCGCTTGCGGGAGGGACATCGCTGGGGCGGCATCGCCGCCCTGGTTCTGACCCTGGCTCTGGCCTTGACGATGCTCAGCCCGCTGTACGAGCCTTACTCAGCACGTTCCTGGGCTCACGCCGTGATGGGCGGCCTGGCCGCGCTGGTTCTGTTGCCAAAAGTGATCATCACGCGCCGCTTCCGGCGCTACCTGCGCTACAACACAGCTCTGGGAACGATCGCCGGCCTGCTGATTCTGGGCACGTTCATCTCCAGCGCGCTGTGGTTTTTTGTGGATGTGGCCTGATCGGGCCATTCGAACTACAA
>JACNHM010000476.1:0-2008 GCA_014383605.1 Chloroflexota bacterium | reverse complement strand
TGCAGGCCCTGCTGGGAACCTGTTTCACCTGGTTGGTCACCGCGCTGGGGGCCGCACTGGTCTTTTTCTTCCGGAGCATCAACCGCAAGATGCTGGACGGCATGCTCGGCTTCGCCGCCGGGGTCATGATCGCCGCCAGCTTCTGGTCGCTCCTGGCGCCGGCCATCGAGATGGCCGAGGAAGCCTCCAGCTTGCCGGCCTGGATTCCGGCCGCCGCCGGTTTCCTGATGGGAGGAGCGTTCCTCTGGCTGGCGGATAAGCTGCTGCCTCACATCCACAACATCGGCCAGCCCAGCGAGGCCACCGATGGCCTGGAGACCAGTTGGCGCCGGAGCATTCTGCTCATCCTGGCCATCACCTTGCACAACATCCCGGAGGGCTTGGCCGTGGGCGTCGCTTTCGGCGCCGCGGCGGCGGGTTACCCGGCCGCTTCCGTAGCCGGAGGCATCGCTCTGGCGCTGGGCATCGGCATCCAGAACTTCCCCGAGGGGGCCGCCGTCTCCGTGCCCCTGCGCCGCGAGGGCATGAGCCGTCTCAAAAGCTTCTGGTACGGCCAGTTGTCTGGGCTGGTAGAGCCTATCGCCGGCGTGCTCGGCGCACTGGCGGTGATCGTCATGCGACCGATCCTGCCCTATGCCCTGGCCTTCGCCGCCGGAGCCATGATCTTCGTCGTCGTCGAGGAGCTCATTCCCGAGTCGCAGCAGGAGAAACAGTACGACATCGCCACCATCGGCGCCATGCTCGGCTTCGCCGTGATGATGACGCTGGACGTGGCCCTGGGCTAAAGCGTCCCCGTCGCGCCATGCTCCGGCCCGGTTGGAGAGCGGCGAGAGTGGGGAGCACCTGCGCAGCGGCGAGCACCAGGTCGCTCCTCCCGATGGGATGATCAGGCAGACAGAGTTCTCTGGAATGCTATACGGAAGAATGCCGGTCTATCAGACAGTTATGCGGCTCAAACATTGCGATCTGGCCCGGATTGGTTTAGTAGTGTAGAATAGGTTTGTCAATCTGCAATAGTTTGGAGGTGGTATTGCATTGGCTGAAAAGAGAAAAAGGCGTGCGCCGAGAAACAGAACCATAACGCTGACTGAATATGAACGGCAGTTCTATCGCTCCCGTCTCATTCGGTTGAGTGGACCTGCGACGCTGCAAGAGATTATTGATCGCACGATTTGCCAAGATGTATTTGAGCTAATTGATTGGTTGCCAGACTGTTCGGTCGATCTTTTGTTTGCTGATCCTCCCTATAACTTGTCGAAATCCTTCAACAACCGCTCATTTGCTCAAATGTCTTTGTCTGAGTATGAACAGTGGCTAGAATCCTGGCTGGGAAAGCTTGTTAGAGTTCTCAAACCTACTGCTTCCATATACATCTGTGGTGATTGGCGCTCTTCAACAGCAATTCACCGAGTAGTCGATAGGCTATTCATCGTTCGCAATCGTATCACTTGGGAAAGGGAGAAAGGAAGAGGAGCGAAAACTAACTGGAAGAACTGCTCAGAGGATATCTGGTTTTGTACAGTCTCCAATGATTTTACATTCAATGTAGAGGATGTTAAACTAAAGCGACGTGTTATTGCTCCCTACACAGATCGCAAGGGAGAACCGAAGGATTGGGATGAATCAGAAAAGGGGCGGTTCCGCTTGACTCATCCTTCGAATATCTGGACAGATCTTACTGTGCCGTTCTGGTCAATGCCCGAAAACACAGATCACCCCACACAGAAACCAGAAAAGATGCTTGTTAAGATAATACTTGCGAGTTCGAATGAGAGTGATGTTGTACTTGATCCCTTTCTAGGGTCTGGAACAACCTCGGTCGTTGCAAAGAAGCTAAGGCGTCGCTATATAGGAGTCGAAATAGACGAGTTCTATTGTTGTCTTACAGAACGACGGTTAGATATGGCGGAAGAGGATCAAAGCATCCAGGGCTATACAGGCGGCGTTTTCTGGGAAAGAAATACGTTGGCAGATCAAAAGAGTCACGAACAGTCAAAACCACAGGCCA
>JACNHM010000120.1 GCA_014383605.1 Chloroflexota bacterium | reverse complement strand
GATTGCCATTGTGGAAGTATCTGCGGCACTGGCCATGAGTGTGCGGACGGGCAAGCTCCGCAAAGCGCTGGGCCAGGCCGCGTACGAGGCCTTCCATGCTGACATCGCGGCTGGGGTCTACCAACTGTTGGCTGTGGCACGACCCACCATTGACGAAGCGGCTGAGCTAGCCCAGGCACACCCATTGAAAGGCTACGATGCAGTGCATCTGGCTACCGGGTTGGAAGCTGCCCGCCAACTGGCCAACCAGGAGATTGTGCTCGTCTTTGTCAGCGGCGACGAGCAGATGCTGCACGCAGCCGAAGCTGAGGGCCTGACGACCGACAACCCCTTCTTGCACGTGGACATGAATGGATGATATGCCCTACATCACCCGCGACTTCCCCATCGAGTTCGTCAACGCCATCGTGCACAAGGAAGTGCAGGGCAAGAAGCCCATCTACAACCTGCACCGCTGGTGGGCGCGGCGCGTGGGCACCACCTTCCGCATGATGCTGCTCACCGCTCTCTCCCGCGAGCTGGATCCTGTTGCCCCTGATGCCTCGGAGTTGAACTCCGAGGCTTCGGGCGCCGCCGACCCCCGCTTGCTCTTCTACGACAGCCGTCCCTTATCCACTGCCGACGGGCGACCACCCATCGTCCTCGACCCCTTCATGGGCGGCGGCACGACCATTGTCGAAGGGCTCAAGCTGGGCTGCCAGGTCGTCGGAGTGGATCTGAACCCGGTGGCCTGGTTCGTGACCAAGAAGGAGGTGGAGCCGGTTGACCTGAAGGCCCTCCAGCGCGAGTTCGAGCGGCTGGAGGCCGCCGTTGGCGAGCGCATCAAGGCCTACTACAAGACGATCTGCCCCGATTGCCAGGGTGAAGCCGACGTCGTCTGCCTCTTCTGGGTCAAGGTGGCCCGCTGCGGCAACCCCGCCTGCGGCCAGGAAGTGCCCCTCTTCGACGAGTTCATGCTCGCCGACCACAAAGAGCGCAAGCGCAAGGACGCCCCCCTGGGCACTTTCACCGTCCTCTGCCCCACCTGCGAGGAGGTCTTCCAGACCGAGACGGTCAAGGAGGAGGTCTCCTGCCCGGCCTGCGGGCGGGGCTTCCTGCCCTCCCAGGGGTACGTGGGCCGCGGCAAGTACACCTGCCCGGCCTGTGGCCAGCAGGACCAGGTGGTCAGTGCGTTGCGTCGGCTGGAGGAGCCCCTGCCGGCCCGCATGTTTGCCATCGAGTACTACTGCTCCCCCTGCGATGCCCGCGGCTACAAGCGCATTGACCCGCCTGACGTGGCCCTGTACGAACAGGCCAGGGCCGAACTGGCCGAGCGCTTGCCCAATTGGCTGGGGCGGCTGATCCCTGACCAGGAAATACCTGTGGAGGGCAGAAGCGATCCCAGACCGGTCAGCCACAACTACCGCTACTTCCACCAGATGTTCAACGAGCGGCAACTGCTGTGTCTGGGGTATCTGCTGGAGGGCATCCTGCGTGTGGAGGATGAGAACCGGAGAGAATACTCGCTGATAGCCTTCTCCAATGCCCTGACCGCCAACAACATGTTCTGCCGCTATGGCGCTGCCAAGTTGCACTTGGTTGACATGTTCGGCCGCCACGCCTTCTGGCCACCCAATTCGCCAGCCGAGAATAACCTGTGGGGGGCCGGGAGGTTAGGCAGAGGAACGTTTGTGAACTACATCGGCTGGCTACACCGGGCGAAGCAGTACGCTTTGCGGCCCTACGAGGCCTTGCCAGATGCCGCTGCCAGCTTGCGAAACGGGCTCATCGGCCAGCTTGGATCAGATGCTGCCAAACTGGTCCAGAGAAACCGGGTGTTCCTGACCGCACCCATCGTCGGCACCCCGGCTGCCGGCTTCCCTGCCCTGGCCGACGGCGACGGCACGTGCCTGCTGCGCTGCCAGACGGCCGAGGACCTCTCCTTCCTGCCTGATACATGCGTGGACGCCGTCATCACCGACCCGCCCTACTACTCCAACGTCATGTACGCCGAACTCTCGGACTTCTTCTACGTCTGGCTGCGCCTGGGGCTCAGTGACCGCTACCCCAAAGCCTTCGGCCCGCCCTATGCCCCCAAGGGCCGCGAGATCGTGGTCAACGAGAAGCGGGGCAAGAGCGAGCAGTTCTTCCTCTCTGGCCTGGCCCGCGTCTTCCGCGAATGTTGCCGCGTGCTCAAGGACGAGGGCATCATGGCCTTCACCTTCCACCACGCCGAGGCCGAGGCCTGGGCCGACGTGCTGCAAGCCCTGCTCGACGCCCGCTTCTACGTCGTGGCCGTCTACCCTGTCTTCTCCGAGATGCGCACCTCGGGCCACATCCGCGGCAAACGGGCCCGCACCTTCGACACCATCGTCGTCGCCCGCAAGAAGACGCCGTCCACCGAGCGGGGCGAGATCTCCTGGGAACGCCTCAAGGACGAGGTCTATCGCAAAGCCACCGAGGCCATTGAGGCCGTGCGCCGCACTCACCCTCAGCTCATGGAGGAGTATCTGCCCGACGTGGAGACCATCGTCTTCGGCAAGTGTTTGGAGGTCTACTCCCAACACGCCCTGGTGACCGACGGGCAGGGCGGGACGCTCAGCGCACGGGAGGCCACGCGGGAGATCCACGGCCTGGTGGGGGCGCTCCTGGCTGGCGAGGACGAGGTAGACGCCGACCCGGTGAGCACCATTTTCGCCGTGCGCCTCGTCGGCCAGTCCAGCCTCTCCTTCGACGAGCTGAACAAGATGCTCCAGCACCGCGGCCTCAACCCCGACGCCTTTGTGGAGGCCAACCTGCTGCGCCCCAGCCGGGGGCGGTATAGTCCGGTGCCCGCCGACAGGCGCGGCGCCGAGATCGCCCAGCGGGGAAAGTACCGCTACGACCTGGACGTCGTGGATCACGTCTACTATCTGGTCAGAAAGGGCCAGGTCTACCCCCGCCGCGATGTGCCGGAGTTGCCGCCCGGCCGCGGCTGGAACGACCTGCTCCGGCGGGGGCAGGGCTTGGCCGCGGCTCTGTTCATGCGCACCGGCGACGAGACCTACAAGAAGGTGCGCCGGACGTTGGAGCGGCTGGGGAGGGATCTATCAGAGGAGCAGACGAAGCAGATGAGATTGCTATGAACGGTGACCAATCCCGGATAATCGCCAGCTTCGCGCAGAGATACCGTGACGAGTTCCTGGCGAATGTCGTTCCGCACACGCATTCGACCTCCTTCTGGCCAATCTGGAAAGGTTGTAGCAAGCATGGAGATTCCCGACATCTATGTGGCGTCCCAACCGGCCTTTGAGGACGGCTTGCAGTTCATGATCCCCCGCAACGCCCGCGCCTTCGCCCAGGCTCCGCGGCTCAAGGTGCTGGACTTCCTGGCCCACCTTCAGGCCCGCACACGTCTCGACTTTCCCCTGGTTGTCGAGGGACTGGATGACCTGCTGTTCTACGTGTCGCCCGACGAGCGGGAAGCCGTCTTGCAACGGATGCGGGAGCTAATGATGCTGCGGCTATCGCAGAACCCCCGCGCCTGGGTGGTGTTCGTGTTGCGCCACGCCGACCTCAGGGAGCGAGAGCTGCCGCGAACCGTGGAACTGATCCGTGGGCGAGAGCACATCTCCTTGCATCCTGCCTTCCCCACCAGCCGCTGGCAGATGAAGGAGACGGTCAACGCCAAGCGCTATCTCCGGGTGGGGGGATTGGGATCGTGATCTTCCCCGCATGAACGACGAAGAACGCATCACCCAACTTCTCCTCATCCGCCACGGTCAATCCTTCTTCAACCGCGACGGCCAGGAAGCCGGGGTAGTGTTCACGGGACTGCCTCTGCACGCCTCTCTACGCAGCAGCTGATTGGACACTTTTCATCGGTGTGAAGGTCTGGGGAGCAGGTGGGAAGCCTAGC
>JACNHM010000486.1 GCA_014383605.1 Chloroflexota bacterium | reverse complement strand
TTTGCTGACATTTTGGTCATCATGGCTCTATCTTCTTTCCTGGGTTCAAAATCCCCTTCGGGTCGAAGGCCTGCTTGATGCCACGCATCAAGTCCACGGCCACTGGGCCCAGCGCCATCTCCAGGTAGGGGAGCTTCAGTGTGCCCACCCCGTGCTCCCCAGAGAGGGTGCCACCCAGTTCCACTGCCATGGTGAAAATGTCACCCACGGCCTGCTCCACCCGGCCCCACTCCTCCTCGTCCCGCTTGTCAAACAGGATGTTGGGGTGCAAGTTGCCATCCCCGGCGTGACCGAAGACCACGATGGGGAGGTTATATTTTCGGCCGATCTCTTTGATGCGCCGCACCGCCTCCGGGACCTGCGAGCGGGGCACGGAGATGTCTTCGCCCAGCTTGTTGGGCCGCCGCTGGGCCAGCGATGGCCCCACCGAACGCCGGCCACGCCACAAATCAGCCCGCTCACTCTCGGTCTCGGCCACTTTCACCCCTGAGGCTCCGTGCCGACGGGCGATCCCGGCCATGGCCTCGATTTCCCTGGCCACCATGTCCTCGTCCTCACCATCGGACTCCAGGATCAGGATGGCCGCCGCGCCCACCGGTAGCCCCAGGTGCATGTATTCTTCAATGGTGCTAATGGTGGTGTCGTCCATGATCTCGATGGTGCAGGGCACGATGCCGGCCGTCAGGATAGCGTTGACCGTGCGGCTGGCGTCGTCCAACACAGGATAGATGGCCAGGGCAGTGCGCACGTACTCAGGCTTGCTCATCAGCTTGACCAGCACCTCGGTGATCACCCCCAGTGTCCCCTCCGAGCCGACGAAAAGCTGAGTCAGGTTGTAGCCGGTCACGTTTTTGATAGCCTTGCCGCCAGTCTGCAAAACGCGCCCGTCGGCCAGCACAACCTTCAGCCCCAACACGTAGTCGCCGGTGACGCCGTACTTCAGGCAGCGGGGGCCGCCGGCGTTACAGGCCACGTTCCCCGCGATGGTGGAGTGCTTAATACTAGACGGATCGGGGGGATAGAACAGTCCGCGCTCTTCTACAGCCGCCTGAAGATCGGCGGTGACCACCCCAGCCTCCGCGGTGGCCGTCATGTTCTCCTCGTCAATCTCCAGGATGCGGTTCATGCGGGTCAGGCTGAGGACGATCCCGCCTGAAAAAGGGATCGAGGCTGCAGCCAGCCCGCTCCCCATCCCCCGTGGCACGACGGCAATTTCCGTCTGATAGGCCATTTGCATCACCTGGCTCACCTCTTCGGTAGTAGCCGGGCTGACCACCACATCGGGTCGGCTCTCGGCGAAGGTGCTGTCGTAAGAGTAGCAGATCAGGTCCTCGGGCGAGGTAAGGACGTGCCGTCTACCGACGATGCTCTCTAGTTTCTTGATGATGGGTTTATCCAACATGATGCCTCTTTCACCTCTCTTTTCTGAAATCTCCAAGCGACCGCCCCAACGCAGCTCATCGCTGGCGCAATTCGACTCCACTTCAAGCCACCTCAGCCCTCCGACTTCCGATACGCCTCATCCAACAATTGCACCGGATGCAGCACCCGAACCGACAGGCCGTGCTTCTTCGCCCCCAGGCCCAGGTGCAGTTGACAGCCGGGGCAACTGGTGGCGATGATCTCTGCTCCAGTATCAGCGGCGTTGGCGATCTTACCGGCCAGGATGCCGGTGGCGGTTTCGTGGTGAGTCACGATCTGTGTGCCGGCTGAGCCGCAACACGAGTCAGCGTCTTTCATCTCCACCAGTTCAGCTCCGGAAAGCTGGATTAGTTCCCGTGGCTGTGAGCGCACCTGCTGTGCCCGGGCCAAGTGACAAGGGTCATGGTAAGTCACCCGCGCTCGGACCTGGCCCTGCGGTTCCTGCACGCCGATTTCTCCCAGGAACTCGTTGATGTCCCGCACCCTGGCGGCAAAGGCTTCGGCTCGCTCGTGCCACTCTGGATCGCCGCTGAGGAAGTGAGGATACTCTTTCAACGCCGAACCGCACGTGGCGCAATCGGTGACGATGGCGTCCACGTCCAGTCGCTCGAAGAGAGCAATGTTGTGCCTGGCCAGATCGCGTACCACGTTGCGGAAGCCATAGCCATTGGCCGGCATCCCGCAACACTTGACCTCCCTGGGCGTGATCACCTCGCAGCCATTGTGAGCCAGAACCCGCACCGTGGCTGCACTGCCCTCGGCGAAGATGGTGTTCTGGAAGCAACCCAGAAAGAAGCCGACGCGATACTTCCGTTCGCTGTTGGCCGGCGTCACTTCGGGCAGGCGGTGGCGCAGAGGGCGGGCAGGCAAGGGTGGCAGTAGTTTCTCCATGTCCTGGAGTTGCTGTGGCAACAGCCGGGTGATGCGCAGAGTGCGAGCTATGGCTTGCAAGCCTATCTTCTGATAGAGAACCATCGGCAGCATGGACCACTCGATGCGTTCCATGTGCGGAAAGTAGTTTTGGAACAGCAGACGCTTGACCCAGGATTGAGGCTTAGCCTGGCGCAACAGGTCACGGGTCTCCAGGCACAGGTCGGCTGGTTTAATGCCCACTGGACAGATGTCGTCGCAGGCCAGGCAGCCCAGGCAGCGGTGTACGTGGTCGTCGAAGTTGGCACTCAGCTCCAGTTCGCCCTCCAGGGCCTTGCGGACCAGAGCCACCCGTCCCCGAGGCGATTCGGTTTCTCGCAGCGAGTGCTTGTAGGTGGGACACACCGCGAGGCACAGCCCACAGCGGATGCAGAAGAGGTACTTCTCCTCGCTCGGAACCTCAATGCCAAGCTGCTGCCAGTCGAGGTTCGATTCGTCAATGGTCATACAGTCCTCCGGGTGTGGTAGGCTGGTAAATTGGGAAACTGGTAGATTGGTAGATCGGGAAACTGGTGGATTGGTAGATTGGGGAGGCGTGAGCAGCGCGTGGAACACGGTCCGCGATCACAGTCCCAGGTTGTACCTAAGCGCCCGGTTCACCTCGGCCATCTTCTGTGCACTCAGCCACCCAATGGGACGCACTTCGTGCTCACCAAGCCACGGGCGCAATCGTGAGCCAGGCTCGTCTTTCTGAATGGTTGTGATCTGAGAGCAGTTGATGGCGCTTCGGGCCGACAGCCCACTCTCCTCCGGCTCCACGACCACGACGAACGGATAGGGGCGCAGTGGCAACGTGCGCGTGATCGTGACGACTACAGTAGTTGGGCTATACTGGTTTCCAACGTCTTGCTGGACAATCAGAGCGGGACGTAGTCCACCTTGTTCGCTACCTTTCACGGGATCGAATTCCGCCCAGTATATCTCACCCCGTTTGACTATCATGGCCAAGTACCTCCGAAAACACCCGCAAGCTGGCAGCCGCAAATTCGCTGGCTTCCTGAGCGTAGAAACGATATCCCTCCGCCGCCAACTTGGCCTCTTCGCGCTCTCTCTGCGCTGCAACCGCCTCAGCGATCACTTTGCTACGGCTGATATTCATAGCAGTGGCTACCGTGTCTGCAAACTCGACCAATTCCTGAGGCAGGGAGACCGTGATTTTCCGCATTGTGCTGACTCTTTCGGACATGGCGCTTTACCTCCTCGATCATTCATTCAACCCTATTCTACCGCCATTTTGGAATGCCGTCAAGTCATACCGACGGGTATTCCAGAAGTCACGCCGATTCCACCACCGGCAGCGTCAACAGCGCGTGGGGTACAATAAGCACGTCTAGCTCCGGTCCCAACGTCTCGGCAGCCATACGCAGTGCCTCCTCCATCGTCGCGGTGGGGACCATCTTAGCCTCCCGCACGATTTCCGGACACTCGGCCCCGACGATGATGACGGGATTGATTTCCATCACCTTGGCCATGATGAAGGCCCGCTGCGCGCCGGGCGGATAGCCGGTGCGCCGCAGTTCCTCCAGCAAACTGG
>JACNHM010000379.1 GCA_014383605.1 Chloroflexota bacterium | reverse complement strand
GATTGGGGCGGATGCCTGGCGGGAAGGACTTACGCGGCTGTCGCAGCATATCCGTCACCCGCAACTTTCGCATCATTTTCGTCGTCTGCGAAGAGTGCCGCCGGGTACCTGAGTGTCGCTTCTGCTTCTGCGAAGGATTGCTGGACAAGGCTGTGGTCTTCCTCACTGTCGGTCCGCACGAGCGGGCCTACGCTATACGAGAGGAACCAGTGGAGCACAAAACACAGGCGGGTGGCATAGCGGAGATGGAACTGGCACTCAATCCCCATTTCTGCACCAGTTGACAGACCAGAAAGGTTGCTGAGGGAGACAACAGTTGCGGAATATCAAAGCTTCCTCGTCAAGGTCTGCGCCGTGCGGGTGGAGCGGATCGGGTAGGGCAGGCCCCCAGAACAGATGAGATGCATCTTGCTGGTTCTCTTGGAGTTGAGGCCAAGTTGAAGTATAATGTGGGCAGGAGGTGAAGATCATGCGACGCTATACCATTCAGGCCATGATATACCCAGGCGATGAGGGAGGATACGTAGGTGAGTGTCTGAACCTGGCTGTGGTCACTCAGGGAAGAACACTGGATGAGACGGTACAGAACCTGCGAGAGGCCATATCGCTTCATCTGGAGGGGGAGGATCTGGCGGAGATGGGGCTGGCCCTCAATCCCCCTGTGCTGGTCACCATGGAGATGGAGCCCATCTATGCCTAAACTGCGCCGCCTCTCGGGACCTGAGGTGATCCGTATCCTGGAGGATTTCGGTTTCGCAGTTCATACCCAACGGGGGAGCCACGTGAAGTTGCGGCGCATTGGCCCTGGGGGCGAGAAGCAAACACTCACCATCCCGCGTCATCGAGAGCTTGATACTGGTACTCTACAGGCCATTCTCCGGCAGGCAAGCCGCTACGCCCCGGAAGAAGAACTGAGACCGCATTTCTATACCAGTTGACGAACAAGAAAAACCTATGAATATGCTGGGGGCAGGAGGTGATGGCGATGACCTTACAAGAGATTTTGGCTGACATCCACGCGCTTGGTGACGACTTGGAAGCCTATGAACGAAAGTATGGTGTGCTTTCAGAGACGTTCTACGAAGCGTACACGAGCGGTGAAGAGCCTGAGGAGGACGCTTGGGTGTTGGACTGGGCTGATTGGGCCGGGGCGTACAGAATCCTGCTTCGTCGCCAGGAACAGTACCGTCGCGCCATTCAGGCCTTGCTGGAACAAACGCAAACCTTGGTCAGCGTCATAGAAAGAACGGCTCGCCATGAACCCGTTCCAGTCGCTTCGTAACTACGAAGAGTTCGTGTATACTCTCAAGCAACGATTCACCTCTGTCCAAAGATCAACCTTGATCGTCGTGAAACGAGGTAAACGGACTGCTGTTGTTCAGGGAGAGATCACCTTTGCTCAGGGATACCGCGTCACACTCAAAGAGCGTCTCTCATTTGACGAGGGGCCGGTTGTCATCGAAGACTACGGCTACGAATTGTGGCGCCATGCCGATAGGATAGCCTGGTATGATAGCCAACCACATCCCGATGACCCAAGTCTTGGCAGCACCTATCCTCACCACAAGCACATTCCCCCTGACATCAAGCACCACCGTGTCCCTACCCCGGATATGAGTTTCCAGCGACCCAATCTGCCGGCCCTCATCCGAGAGATTGAGGAAATGCTCAAGGGCTGAGCTACCCCAGAGGCCCAACACACCCTGCGACTTGGAGATGCGCATGCGAAGCCAAAAGCACGTGCTGAACGCGCTGGTCTTCGTCGCCGGCATGAGCACGATGGCGGTGGAGATGGCCGCGGCGCGGCTGCTGGCCCCCTGGTTCGGCGATTCGCTGCTCATCTGGGCCAGCCTCATCGGCCTGATCCTGGTCTACCTCTCCCTCGGCTACTGGCTGGGCGGCCGCCTGGCCGACCACTCCCCCCGTCCCGCCACCCTCTATCGGATCTGCGTTTGGGCCGGCTTCCTCATCGGTTTGATCCCCGTGGCCTCTCGGCCTGTGCTGCGGCTGGCCAGCGTTGGCTTCACCAGACTCGACCTGCGGCGCGGCGGCAACGGGTTAGCCGGAACTGCTATCTTGCGCATCAACTCTGATATGAGTATAATGAGTGCAGGAAAGGTTTCTGGGTTGTGCCAGCAGGTACATCTCCTACATTCGTTTGATTTGGCATTCCAGCAAGTATTTGCTACTATGTGGGATACCAAAGTACAGTTTTCATTCTTGAACGGAGTGTAAGCATGTCAAAATCGCTCGTTGTGAAAAGAAGTCTCGGACAAACAGAGGATCCTTTCCCTGTCAGAATCAGTCAGGACGTTGCCCAGAGTATTGACTCCATTGCCACGAAACGACAGGTAAAGGTGGAAAGCCTCATCAATGAAATCCTCGCACAATACATCGCCAGGCAGTCCTTTGCCAAAAAGCAAAGTGGAGCAGCCTTCTTGTTATCTCTTGCCGGAATGTTCAATTCTGGGACAAGCAACACGTCTGAAAACGTACATGCCATTGTGACTGATTTCGTTTTGAAAAAGCAAGGGGAAAAGCCTTTGTGACTGCGCTAATTGATACAGGCTTCCTGTACGCCACGCTCGACGAGGGTGATCAGAATCACCGGCGGGTGACAAATGCTCTGGCTAACTTGACCGACGATCTGTTATTACCAACTATCGTGTTAGTCGAACTCACATACTTGTTACAAGCGCGGTTGGGACACACAGCTATGCGGCTCTTTGTTCGGCGACTAGAACATAGCCCTCTTCAGTTTGAGGTTGTGACAAAAGCTGATGTGCCACGTATCTATGAGCTTCTCGACATGTATGCAGATATGCATCTTGATTTTGTAGATGCTGCTATTGTCACCCTGGCAGAACGGTTAAACATCCGACGTATTCTGACTGTAGACAGAGACTTCCGTATAGTTCGCCCCAAGCATTGCGATTACTTTGACATTTTGCCTTAACGCAGACAACTTGCTTTGTAGTTGGTTGGCCAGCGAAAGTGCTTTCCCGATCGTGAAACGTAATGCGTAAAGCGTGATCCCGTCACGTCGATCATTCACGCATCACGTTTCACGTTTTACGTAGTTCTGCTCTCTGTTTGCTCGCCCCACAGGTATGCACATGCGAAGCCAAAAGCACACGCTGCACGCGCTGGTCTTCGTCGCCGGCATGACCACGATGGCGGTGGAGATGGCCGCGGCGCGGCTGCTGGCCCCCTGGTTCGGCGATTCGCTGCTCATCTGGGCCAGCCTCATCGGCCTGATCCTGGTCTACCTCTCCCTCGGCTACTGGCTGGGCGGCCGCCTGGCCGACCGCTCTCCTCGTCCCGCCACCCTCTACCGTCTCTGCGTTTGGGCCGGCTTCCTCATCGGTTTGATCCCTGTGATCTCCCGCCCCGTGCTGCGGCTGGCCGCCCTCGGCTTCGCCCGGCTCGATCCGGGGCTGCTGGCCGGCCCCCTGATCGCCGTGCTGCTCCTGCTGGCCGCCCCCGTCACGCTGCTGGGTTGCGTGAGCCCTTTCGCCATCCGGCTACTGTTGCACGACCCGCGGCGCAGCGGCGCCACGTCCGGCCGCATCTACGCTCTCTCCACACTGGGCAGCCTGCTGGGCACCTTCCTGCCCGTGCTGGTCACCATCCCCAACCTGGGCACACGTAACACCTTCTATCTCTTCGCCGTGCTGCTGCTGCTCACGGCCTGGGCGGGGTTGCTGTTGACCAGCGGGCGACGGGCGCTGCTCTACCTGCTGCTGTTGCTGGTCATCCTGCTGCTGGCCTGGGCCACGGGGGGCGGGGTGATCAAAGCCGACGAGGAGTTGGTCTACGAGACCGAATCGGCTTACAATTACATCCAGGTGCTGCGCTGGGGGCCGGGCGTGCGGCTCAAGCTCAACGAGGGGTATGGCGTGCAGTCGGTCTACAATCCGGAGGGGGAACTGAGCGACGGCATCTGGGATTACTTCCTGATCGCCCCCTTCTTCAGCCCTGCGCCTTTCGACGAGAGCCAGGTGCGCAGCCTCTGCCTCGTCGGGCTGGCCGGGGGCACGGTGTCCAAGCTCTACAGCCGCGCCTACGGCCCCATCCCCATGGACGGCGTGGAGCTGGATCCGGCCATCATCGCCGTCGGCCAGCGCTACTTCGCCATGAACGAGCCCAACCTCAACACTGTGGCTCAGGATGGCCGTGCCTACCTCGCCCGTCTGCCCGCCGGGCAGCGCTACGACGTCATCGCCGTGGATGCCTATCGCCCGCCTTACGTGCCCTTCCACCTGGCCACGCGGGAGTTCTTCGAGCTGTGCCGGGCCCATCTGAGCGAACAGGGGGTGGTGGCCATCAACGCTGCCCGCGTTCAGGGTGACGAGCGGTTGGTGGATGCCCTGGCGACGACGATGCAGGCGGTCTTCCCCAGCGTCTTCATCGTCGAGGAGCCGGACGAGGGGTTCCCCACGGGCAACAGCCTGGTGGTGGGCACGGTGCAGCCCAGCACGCTGGCCGACTGGCAGACGAACACTGCTGGGCTGCGTCAGCCGCTGCTGGTGGAGATGGCCCGCCGCTCCGCACCACACGTGCGGCAGCAGCCGCCGGACGCGGCCGGCATCGTGTTCACCGACGACCGCGCGCCGGTGGAGCAGGTGGTGCACAGCATCGTGCTGCGCCACCTCCTCGGCTCGGACCACTGATCACCCGACGTCGTTCGCCGAAGGTCGCCTGACCGGGGCGGGGGCTCGGTCGGGAGACCTTCGCCATCAGAGAGACCCTGATCACTGATCACCGCTCACTGATCCCCGATTCCGCCAGGAAACAGAGGATACCGTCCGCCACGCCCTGCGCCACCCGGTCGGGCTGTTTCGTCAGCAGCCAGCGGTCGCCGCTCAAAAATCCCACCTCGATGATCGCCCCCGGCGTCTGGGGATCAATCTCGCGGAAGGCGTGGTAGTCGCGCATGTCGAAGGTGATGGTGTTGGGATGCTGAGCCAGGCCGGTGACTGCCTCGTACTGCTGCCACAAACAGTCCACCAGCCGGTCTTCGGCCTCCGGCACGGCGCTATGTTCCACCCGCGCCACTTTGAAGCCGCTGTAGTCCCCTTCGCAGGTGTCGGCGTGGATGGAGACGAAGGCATCGGCGCGGTAGCCTTGCAGCCGCGGGTCGAACTCTTGCAGGAGATCCACCTGGGCGCCGGCCCGGCGCAGCCGCGCCGCCGTGCGCTCGGCGATGTCCAAATTGACCTCGGCCTCCGTTAGGCCGTCGGGGCAGACGGCGCCGGAGTCGTAGCCGCTGTGGCCGGCGACGATGCCCACCCGCTTGCCGGCGGCAAGGTCGGCCTGTTCCTGCGCCTGCTCCTGCACGCGCCGGTAGATGAGCCAGCCGCTGCCCGCCAGGGCCAGGATGGCGATGATCAGTGAGGCATACTGCGCCCGTTTCAGAGCTTCGCGTCGCATGAGTGTGATCCCTGGGGTAGGGGCAAGCCTTGCGCTTGCCCTCCCCCGATGTGAGGGAGCTGTGCTCCCGAACAGGGGCTCGGAGTGCAACTCCTCGCCATCGTGTACGGGCTCGCCCCTACGCGGCAGATTATACCACGTGCTTGTGTGCCGGGCAATAGGAGATTGACCTTCTGTGCAAGGCTCCTGCGTTACATTGACAAAAACAGGGCATTGTGCTATACTTGCGCAGTTCTTCCAGTGGCTCATGACCACTTGATTGCGGGCAGTCAGCGGCGGTGCTTGCATTCCTCTCGGTTTGCGGCCTGCTTTGCATCCAGTTGATTGTCACGTATTGCCCAAAGGCCAACGGTTGCATGGCCGACCGTTTTTTCTCCCTGTAAGTCTCGCGGCTTCCGCCCGCATGATATGCTGATTTTCTCGTTCGTTCCGTTTCCGCTCAATTGAACCTGACCAAAATCCAGGAGCCATCGCCATATCCTTCTTGGCCCGAGAACCCGTTCGCAGAGTTGGTAGAGGCGGCTCCCAGCCGCCGGCAAATAGACTCTAAGACGAGACGCTGTCGGTGCAATACCCTGATCGCCATACGATCCAGGTCAGGGATGAGCCAGCTGTCAGAAAGGAGGTGATGAACCACGTCAAAACCCGATCGTCTTTTCGTCATGGGCTTACGCCGCCACCATGCGCAAGCCAAATCTCTGCCGCGTAAGCCTGCTCAAGATCTGAGACCCATTTCAAAGAGGAGGAACGATGTTCAAGAGGATTTCCGCGTCTATTCTGGTTCTGGCCCTTCTGGCCATGCTCCTGCCCGCCTGTGCGCCTCCAGCGGCGGCGCCGGCGGAAGTCAAAATCGGCCTCGACGTCCCCATGACCGGCGACCATGCCTACGTGGGCACCCAGTCGCAGCGTGCCGCCGAGATGTGGCGCGACGAGATCAATGGTGCTGGCGGCCTGGAGGTCGGGGGCAAGAAGTACACTGTCAAGCTGATCATCGAGGACAACGAGTCCAAGGCCGAGTCGGCCACGGCAGCAGCCACCAAGCTGATCACCCAGGATCGGGTGCTGGCCATCATCGGTCCCCAGGCCAGCGCTCGGGCCGTGCCCACCGGCGAGGTGTGCAACGAGAACGAGACCCCCATGATCAGCCCCTGGTCCACCAACCCCAACACCACCCTGGATCGGCCGTGGGTCTTCCGAGTGCCTTTCCTCGACCCGTTCCAGGGGCCGGTGGTGGCCAACTTCGCCACCCAGGAGTTCGGCGCCACCAAGGCGGCCGTGCTCTACGACGTGGCCAGCGACTACCCTAAGGGACTGGCAGACAATTTCAAGGAGGGTTGGGAGGCTATTCACGGCGCTGGCTCGGTGGTAGCCTTCGAGAGCTTCACCACCGGCGACATCGACTTCAGCGCCCAGTTGACCAACATCAGGGGCTCTGGCGCCGAGATACTCTTCACACCTCAGTACTACAACGAGGTGGGGCCCATCGTCAAGCAGGCCCACGACCTGGGGCTGACCCAGATCATCGTCGGCTCGGATAGCTGGGGCGACCCCAAGACCCTGGAGCTGTGCGGCGACGCCTGCGAGGGGTACTTCTTTAGCACGCACTATGCCGCCGAGGGTGCCACGGGAGCGACCAAGGAGTTCATTGACAAGTACAATGGCCTCTTCAATGAGATCCCCGGCGACGTGGCCGCGCTGACCTGGGACGCCATGCTCATTCTGGGCCAGGCCCTCCAGGACTGCGGCAAGGTCACGGGCGATCTGGCGGCGGACCGCAAGTGCATCCGCGACGCCCTGGCCCAGATCAAGAACTTCGACGGCATCACCGGCCAGATGACCTTCACCGAGCAGGGCGATCCCATCAAGTGCGCCGTCATCGTCAAGATCCAGGGCGGCAAGTTCACCTTCTACAAGCAAGCCTGTCCCTAAGGGGACCCAGGGCCTCCCCTCGACATCTCTCTAGTTTTGCCCTGCAGAGAGCGTGACGTGAAAGAGGAGAGGGGCCTCGGTTGTTCAGGCCCCTCTCCTTCTCATACGGCAATGTCTGGCCTGCCCTGGCACACGGGCAACCATGTTTTGATGGGTTCGTAGCCTGGCCCCTCGTGGGCGTCCAAGCGGGCACAAGGCCCTATGCTACCCATCACTTCAGCCTTGCCAGAGTCCTGATTATCAGAGTAGGAGACATCTATGACGCTAGCCGACTTCCTGCAGCATCTGCTCAACGCTTTGCAGTGGGGCAGTTTCTATGCTCTGATCGCCCTGGGCTACACCATGGTCTACGGCGTCCTGCTGCTGATTAACTTCGCCCACGGCGACATCTTCATGGTGGGTGCCTACATGGGCTTTTTCATTGCTACCTTTCTGCTGGGGGAATACGCCATCAGCCTGCCCATCGCCCTGCCGTCGGGTGTCATCCTGTTACTGACCATACTGGGCTCGATGGTTTTGACGGCAGGTGTGGGTGTGGCTATCGAGCGGATAGCCTATCGTCCCCTGCGTGAGCGGGGCGCGGGCCGTCTGTATCTGGTCATCACCGCCCTGATGATCGGCATTTTCCTGGAATACGTGAACCTGTCCACCCTGGGTTCCGCTGATCGAGGCTTCCCCCAGTTGATCCCCAAGCAGATCTTCACGGTGGGCGGCGTGAGCGTCACTAACATCAAGCTGATGGTCATCGGGCTGTCCATCCTGGTGATGATCGGACTGGAGCTGATGGTGCGCTACACCAAGATGGGCATGGCCATGCGGGCCATCTCGTACGACAAAGTCGCCGTGCCGCTGATGGGCGTGCCCATGAACACCATCATCATGGCCACGTTCGTCATCGGCTCGTCGCTGGCCGCGCTGGCCGGCGTCATGTTCGGCACCGCCTACGAGGTCATCAGCTTCGACATGGGCATCCTCATCGGCTGGAAAGCCTTCATCTGCGCCGTCGTCGGCGGCATCGGAGAGATCCGAGGAGCCATGGTGGGCGGCTTCCTCCTGGCCTTCATCGAGATTTTCGTCGTCGCCCTGGGGCAGATCCCCGGCTTCGAGTGGCTGTCCTCCACCTATCGCGACCTCGTATCCTTCACCGTTTTGCTGGTGATCCTGACCCTCAGGCCGACGGGCATCTTCGGCGTGGCCAGAAGGCAGAAGGTTTAGAAGAGGCCAAACCATGAAGAGACTCCTCCTACCCCTCATCATCTTGTTGATCTTTGTGGTGCTCATAGGCGGCTCCTGGCTGCACATCCTCAACGACTACTGGCAGCTCGTCCTGTTGCTCATCGGCATCAACATCATCATGACGGTCAGCCTGAACCTCATCAACGGTTACATGGGTGAGTTCTCCTGCGGGCATGCCGGCTTCATGGCCGTGGGCGCCTACATCGCCGGGATGTTGAGCGTCTGGCTGTTCGCCGAGGACAAGGTCTTCGGCTCGCCGGTCCTCCCTGCCGCCTGGGCTATCCCTCTGTTCCCCGTGATTCTGATCATCGGCGCCATTGCCGCCGCGCTGGTGGGGCTGCTCGTGGCCATCCCTTCCTTCCGAACCCGCGGCGATTACCTGGCCATCATCACCTTGGCCGTCAACTACATCGTCAAGAGCGTCCTGGAGAACTTCGCTCCGGGCGGCCCGCGCGGCTTCGTGGGCATGAAGCGGGTGATGAACGCCATGGGAGACGTCTTGGACGCGCCGTGGCTGCTGATCTGGACCTTCATCGGGATGATCGTCACCATCCTGGTCATCCGCAACTTCGTGTCCTCCACCTTTGGCAAGGGTGTGGGGGCCATCCGCGAAGACGAGATCGCCGCCGAACTCATGAGCGTCAACACCCGCCGCGTCAAGGTAGTGGTCTTCATGCTCTCCTGCGGCCTGGCCGGGCTGGCTGGCGGCCTCTTCGCCCATTGGCCCGGCGGATTCATCAACCCCAGCACCTTCACCATCCTCAAGTCCACCGAGGTCATGGTCATGGTCTACCTGGGTGGGATGGGCTCCATCAGCGGCTCCATCATCAGCGCCATCGGCTTCACCTTGCTGCTGGAGTTCCTGCGGCCCCTGGGCGTCTTCAAGTGGGTGGTCATCCCCCTCCTGCTGGTGGTGATGATGCTTTTCCGTCCTTCTGGCATCCTGGGCAGCAAGGAACTGACCGACGTCTTCCCCTGGCTGCGGACGATCTTCGGTTCCAAGGAGGAGAGCTATGCCCTTGCTTCAGATTAAGAACCTGACCCACTGCTTCGGCGGGCTGCGGGCCGTTTACGACTTCAACCTCGATCTGGAGGAGGGCGAGCTTGTCGGGCTGATCGGCCCCAACGGTGCAGGCAAGACGACGGTTTTCAACCTGGTCACCGGCGCGTACAAACCCAGCGAAGGTGAGATGCAGCTCAACGGCAACAACCTGGTCGGCCTGCGTCCTCACCAGATCACGGCCAAGGGCATCGGACGCACCTTCCAGACGATCCGTCTGTGGAACAATCTGACCGTGTTGGACAACATCTGCATCGCCCATGCCTCGCGCATCGAGTACAGCTTGTGGGATTCTATCCTGCACGGCAGCGGCTATCGGCAAGAGGAGCAGCAGATCAAGAAACGGGCCATGGAACTCCTGGCGGTGTTCGGGTTGGAGGGCTATGCACAAGAACTGGCCAAGAACCTGCCCTACGGCGCGCAGCGGCGGGTGGAGATCGCCCGCGCCCTGGCCACCCAGCCCAGCGTGCTGCTGCTCGACGAGCCGGCCGCCGGCATGAACCCCGGTGAGATCGGCGATTTGCTGGAACTGATCCAGCAGATCCGCCAGGACTTTGGCCTGACCATCTGGGTGATCGAGCACCAGATGCGGGTGATCATGAACATCTGCGAGCGGATCAAGGTCATTGACTTCGGGGAAACCATCGCCGAAGGCACACCGGTGGAGATCCAGAACAACCCGCGGGTGATCGAGGCTTACCTGGGCGAGGAGGCATACTGATGCTGCTTGAAGTGAAGGACCTGCAGGTAAGTTACGGCAACATCCAGGCCCTGCATGGCGTCTCCTTCCAGGTGGATGAAGGAGAGATCGTGACCCTTATCGGCGCCAACGGCGCGGGCAAGTCCACCACCCTCATGACCATCTCCCGCCAGATTCCCTACGTGGCCGAGTTGGGCGGCAAGGTCAAGGCCGGGAGCATCCTCTACCAGGGGGAAGACCTTCTGGGGTACGAGCCGCACCAGGTGGTGAGCAAGTTTGGCATCTCCCAGGTGCCCGAGGGGCGTCGCATCTTCGGCAACCTGTCGGTCGAGGAAAACCTCAAACTGGCCACGTACGCCCGCCGCGACCGGGATCAGATCCAAAAAGACCTCCGGCGCGTGTATGACCTCTTCCCCCGACTGGAGGAACGCAGGCACCAGCGCGGCGAGACCCTGAGCGGCGGCGAGCAACAGATGTTGGCCATGGGCCGGGCGCTGATGACCCGCGGCCGGTTGATGCTCCTGGACGAGCCTTCCATGGGTCTGGCCCCCGTGCTGGTGCGCGACATCTTCACCATCCTGCGGGAGATCAACGCCCAGGGCACGACCATTTTGTTGGTGGAGCAAAACGCCCGCATGGCCCTGCGCCTGGCCAGCCGTGGCTACGTCATGGAGACGGGGAACATCGTCCTGGAAGGCAAGGCCGAAGAGTTGATGAACAACCCCGAAGTGCAGAAAGCGTACCTTGGCGGCTGAACGAACGTCAAACTGCAAAGCTCAAACTTCAAGACCAAAATCCCAGCGGCGTCCCCTGCCTCCGTTGGGATTTTGAGCTTTGAGCTTGGGCTTTCGGGAGGTTCCGCAGGTGCTCGTTGACCACACCGTAACCTGGGCGGAGATTGACCTGGACGCCGTGGCCCACAACGCGCGGCAGCTCAAGCGGCGGGCCGGCGAACAGGCTGAGCTCATCGCCGTGGTCAAGGCCAACGGTTATGGCCACGGCGCGGTGCCCGTGGCTCGTACTGCTCTGGAGGCGGCGGCCAGCCGGTTGGCGGTGGTACGCACGCTGGAAGGGGTGCAGTTGCGCCGCGCTGGCATTGAGGCCCCCATTTTAGTCATGGGCTACACCCTGCCGGCCGAAGCAGCAACCATCGTGCGCTGGCGGCTCACGCCCACGGTGAACACGTGGCCACAGGCAGAAGCGCTCAGCGCGGCCGCAGCGGCCGCCGGCGTGCCGCTCCCCGTGCACATCAAGGCCGACACGGGCATGGGCCGCTTCGGGCTGCTGCCAGAAGAAGTGGCGGACTTCGCCCAGGCGCTGCTGCAGCTTCCTGGCCTGCACCTGGAAGGCTTCTACACCCACTTCGCCGTAGCCGACGCCGCCGACAAAACCTACACCCGCCGCCAGCTCGACATCTACTGCCAACTGCTGGCGCGGCTGGAAGATGTTGGCATCTCCATTCCCCTGCGCCACGTCGCCAACTCCGCCGCCACGCTGGATCTGCCAGAGATGGCGCTGGACGCCGTGCGCTGTGGCATCGCCCTCTACGGCCTGCGCCCCTCGGCCGAGGTGGAGCCGGCCGTCCCCTTGCGCCCGGTGATGAGCCTCAGGAGCCGCGTGGCCCGCCTGCGCACGCTGCCCGCCGGCTCCAGCATCAGCTACGGGCGCACCTACACCACCACGCGGCCGACAGAGGTGGCGCTGGTGCCGGCCGGCTACGGCGACGGCTACCATCGTCTCCTGTCCAACCGCGGCGCCGTGCTCATCCGCGGCCGGCGGGCGCCCATCGTGGGCCGCGTGTGCATGGACCAGTTCGTGGTGGACGTCAGCGGCATGGCCGAGGTACAGCACGACGATGAAGTCGTGCTCTTCGGGCGGCAGGGGGAAGCGGCGATCACGGCCGAGGAGGTAGCTCGCTGGGCCGAGACCATCAACTACGAGGTGACGACGAGCATCCTCCCGCGGGTGACGCGGGTCTATCTGCGGGATGGCGACGTGGTGGGCATGGACCCGCTGTTGCCACCAGAGGAATGGCAATGAATTCCAAAGTTCAAAACTCAAACCTCAAAACCCGTGTTCCCGCCCTATCCTCGTTCCTTGGGAGGAGTTTGGATTTGCCCTCGACCTTGGGTCTGCTCGTTTTGTCCTTATGAAAAGCTGTGGTATAATAGACGCGGCTTACCCGGAGTGCTTGTCAGCATCCATTGGCAAGGACGACACGGCATCTTTCCTGTTGAGTCTAAGGAGGTAACACCATGTCTGATGAGCAAGTGCAGCGCTTTTTGGATCTCCTGCTGGTGGAGAAGGGCTATTCCAAAAACACCATTGCCGCCTACCGCAATGACCTTTCGCAATTGGCCAGGTATCTGGTGCAAGAGCGTGGCATGGAAAGCCCTCTGGACTGGAAAAAAGTGGGCAAGAATACCATCATTGATTACATCCTCTATCTCAAAGAGCGCGAATATGCCTCATCCACCGTAGCTCGCAAGATAGCGGCCGTCAAGTCCTTCTTCCACTATCTGTTGCAGAGCGGTTTCCTCGCTGATGACCCCACAGTGACCCTGGATTCTCCGCGCGTGAAGAAGCGGTTGCCGCGGGCGGCCGCCTCGGAAGACATCGAGCGGTTGCTGGCAGTGGCCAAAGGCGAATCTCCCAAAGCCCTGCGCGATACCGCGCTGTTGGAACTCCTCTATGCCACCGGCATGAGAGTGACAGAACTCATCTCCCTGGATCTGACAGATGTGGATCTGGAAACAGGCACCATCCGCTGTTACGGCAAAGGAGCCAAGGAACGGGAGCTGCCGATCCACAAACGGTCGGTGGAGGCCCTGCAGCTCTACCTGGAGAAGGGGCGCCCACGCCTCCTGCGGGGTCGTGAAGATGAACAGGCCCTGTTCCTGAACCCCCGGGGGCAGCGGTTGACCCGTCAAGGCCTGTGGCTGATCGTCAAGCAGTACGTGCAGGAGGCCAACCTCGACACGAACATCACGCCACATACGCTGCGACACTCCTTCGCCACGCACATGCTAAACCGCGGGGCCGACCTGCGCAACGTGCAGAACCTGCTGGGGCATGCCAGCCTCTCCACCACCCAGGTCTACACACGCGTCTCCAGCGAGCGGCTGCGAAAAGTCTACGACGAAGCCCATCCACGAGCCAAAGAGAGGGAAGAGTAGATAGTCGAGCCATGCTTGACACATTCGGTCGTGCAGAATTCGAGAAAGCGGCGGCCTACATCCGCGCCAGAAGCACACACCGCCCCGCCGTGGGATTGGTGCTGGGCTCCGGTCTCAACCCGTTGGCAGAAGAGATAGCTCCAGCGGACGTCATCCCTTACGAAGAGATCCCCCACTTCCCTGCCGCCACCGTCGAAGGACACCTGGGCCGTCTGATTCTGGGGCCACTGGCAGGAATGCCTGTTCTCGTAATGCAAGGGCGAGCGCATTACTACGAAGGCTATTCCATGCCACAGATCACCTTCCCCGTGCGCGTCATGCACGCTTTGGACGTGCACACGCTGATCCTGACCAACGCCGCCGGGGGGCTCAACCCGCAGTTCCAGGCCGGTGACCTGATGCTGATCACCGATCACCTCAATCTTATCGGCATGACCGGACTGAACCCACTGCGGGGGCCGAACGATCCCGCGCTGGGCCCCCGTTTCCCCGACATGTCCAAAGTGTACGATCTCGGCCTGCGACGGCTGGCCCTGCGTGTGGCTGCCGAGTTGGACATCCCGCTGCGGCAGGGCGTCTACATCGGCCTGGCCGGGCCCACGTTCGAGACGCCAGCCGATATCCGCTTCCTGCGACTCATCGGCGCCGATGCTGTGGGCATGTCTACCGTCCCCGAAGCCATCGTAGCCCGGCACGGCTCCATGCGGGTGTTGGGCATCTCCGGTATCAGCAACGTAGCCATCGCCGAAGCGGATGCCGCAGGGGAAGCCAGCCACGAGGAAGTGTTGGAAGCCGGCCGTTTGTTGGTTCCCCGTCTGATGGCGCTGCTGCGAGGCATTCTGGCTGAACTGGCGAGGGAACAGCCGTGAGCGTGCTGATCCAGCTCGTAGCAGACTACGCTCCCTGGATCTACGCCCTGTGCGGCCTGATCGCCCTCTGGTATCTGCGGGAAACCTTCCGCGTGCGGCGTGAGCGGCGACAGGCCATGTACGCGCTAGAGCGGGAGACGGCCCTGGGCCGAATCCGCGGCATCTTCGGCATAGCCTTCGTTCTCCTCGCCGTGATGGGGGCGATCTATTACGTCAGCAACTACCTGGTGGAGGCCGTGCCCACGCCGACGATAGAAGAGGAGGTCAAAGCACTCACGCCGACGTCAGGGTTGCTGTTGCCCACGCCGACGCCGACCCCCGAGCCGCCGACGCCGACGCCTACCGTAACGCCGACGCCGCTGCCCCGCCCGACCCTGCGGCCCACGGAGCCGCCCACCACACCCGCAGCACCGCCAGTGCAACCGCCAGCCTGCCCCGATCCCCGCTCGCGCCTGACCTCGCCAGGGATCAATGCCGTGGTAGGGGGCGCAGTGCAGGTGATCGGCTCGGCTTACACAGATGGATTCAGCTACTACAAGCTCGAATTTGGCAGCGGCCCCAGTCCCACGACCTGGAATTTCATCCTGCAGGGCGATGCCCCGGTGTACGATGGGATACTGGGAACGTGGAACGTTTCCGGCTTGGCGCCCGGAGTGTATACGCTACAACTGAAGGTGGTGGACTATACGGGTAACTGGATTGACCCGCCATGTCAGGCGCAAGTGACAGTGGGACAGTGAGCAAGAAGCAAGAGGCAAGAGGCAAGAAGCAAGAGGCAAGAGGAGAGTTTGCATCCTGCATCCTGCATCTTGCATCCTGCATCTTGTGTACCCTGGCCCTGGCTGTGCCCGTGCATGCAGACCCGCCCCCGGAACCGCTGTGGCAGGCTCTGAGCGGGCCGCCGGGCACGATCACCCATCTGACTTCGGACACGCGCCAGCCCAACCGCCTGTGGGCCGTTGCCGTGGTGCAATCCACACGCGGAGACGACCGTGCCCAATGGCTTTCGCAGGGACGCTTCCGCCAGGCCCAGGCCATCTACCGCTCCACCGATAGCGGCAACACCTGGCAACCCGCCGGCAACGGCCTTCCCTACGGCGAGATCACGGCGCTGACCTACGATTCGCTCTCGGCCCAACTCTACGCCGGACTGGTGGGCGGCGGCGAAGAGCTGACGCGGCCACAGGGCCTCTTCCGCTCCAGCGATGGCGGGGCCACCTGGCAGAAAGTTGACCTGGCGCCTTCCTACCGGCGGCTCAAGGTCCTGGCCATCGGACGCAGCAGCGATGGAGCCACGTTGTACGCCGGGGCGGTCGAGACGGCCAAATACCCGCGCAGTTTCGTCTACCGCAGCGACGACAACGGCGCCACCTGGCAAGAGTTCCAGGCGCTGGAGTACGAGCAATCGCCCGGCAGTATCCTCACCAACCTCGTGCTCGACCCCCAACACGCCCAACGGCTGTACATTGTCACCTACGGCGGCCTTTTCATCAGCGGCGACAGCGGACAAAGTTGGCGTGAAACCGCGCTTCCCCGCTGCCCAGCGGGACAGAAAGCACTGGCTGCCGTAGCAAGGGGCAAACCACTCCCGGCCCAGCTCTATCTGACCTGCTCTGAGACGAGCAATGGCTTTGCCTCAACGCGCGTGCTGCGCAGCGACGACGGCGGCGCTACCTGGCGGGAGCTGAACCACGATCCCCTGCCGGGCAGTGTGCAGGCGCTGGCATGGCTGTCCGGCGACCCCGCGGCCCTCTTGCTGACGACGGACCGCGGCCTGCATCGTTCCCTTGATCGCGGCGAGCACTGGGAGTCGCTGCCCAATGCCTCGGACATTGCCGGAGCGACGGTCCTGTTGGCCCACCCCGCTCAGGCGGGCAGAGTCTTCGCCGCCACCGGCCACGGCCTCCACGTCAGCCACGACGCGGGGGAGCACTGGCAACCCGCCAGTGTCGGCCTGCCGCCGAACGGCAAGCTGCAAGCGTTGATCACTTCGCCGCTGCGGCCTGGGGCCATCCACGTCGCCCTGCAGTGGAGCCATTCCGCTTTCGGACAACAACTGGTCTCCGTGCTCTCCAGCGATGACGGGGGACAGAGCTGGCGCACGCTGACCACGGGGCCGTGGGGAGACGTACGGGCCTTGGCGCAGCACCCCCAGCGACCCCACCACCTCTTTGTGGCCACCTCCCGAGGCCTGGTGTGGAGCGACGACGGCGGCGCGACGTGGACGGAAGCGATGCTCAATGATCATCCAGTTCAGGCCCTGGCTTTCGATCCTGGCGAAGCCGATACACTCTACGCTGGAACCTACAGCGGCGGCGTCTATCGCTCGACGGACAGTGGACGCACCTGGGCAGCAAGTGGCCTGGCGCACCTCAACGTTGATGACCTGGCGGTGTCCGCCGGGCGTGACGTCTACGCCGCGGCCCAATCGTTTACCGAGGGCGCGGGGGGCCTGTACCGTTCGTCCGATGGCGGACAGACCTGGGAGCGGCTGACCACCGCGGCGAGGGGTCTGGAGACGACGTCCGTTCGTCGCCTGCTGCTGGACGCAGCCGATGCACAAAGATTGTACGTCGCCCCCTCCGGCGCAGGCGTCTATCGCTCCACCGATGGCGGCGAGAGCTGGGAGGCCAGCAACGCCGGGCTGCCGGCCGGCAGCGACGTCCTCTCGCTGTTGCAGACGACCGACGGCACCCTCTGGGCCAGCCGCGACGGCGGCGGAGTGTACCGTTCCAGCAACGGCGGCGCGCGCTGGCAAAACGTCAGCGCTGGCCTGGGCGAGAACCTGGTGTTGGCGCTGGCCGAGAGCCACGGCGAGCCGCCGGGCCTGCTGGCTGCCACCGACACTGCGGGTCTGTGGGCCCTAAACCCTGCCGGGGAAGCCGCGCCGCCCACGCCGCCGGAGGCGGTGGACGCACGCGTCGAGATCGTTTGGCCGCACGACGGCGCGCCCGTGGAGGAGGCGGAACTGGCCAACCTGGGCCTGCGGCTCTTCTGGCCCGGCAGCCTGGTGCCGCCGCCGTGTAGCTGGACGCCGCGCGTCGCAGTGTGGCAGGCGGTGAACACGGAACCGGCGCGCTTGCTGGAACCTGCCGAGCAGCGCAACGTGGAAGGCCGCCCCTTCCCCTTCTGGGAGCTGAACGACGTGGACGTCTCCGCCGCCCGCGATCCGCAGAGCAAACTCTACTTCCTGGTGCGCGTGCCTGGCGTGAAGACGGCCACCAGCATTTGGGCGCACGGCGCTGACCCCCGCACCTATTTCCCCCATCAGGACACGCCGGCGGGCATCGCCACCGCCGCGCCGGAGGCGCTGGAGGCGCGCATCCAGATCGTCTGGCCGCACGATGGCCTGGACAGCGAACAGCCGGTGGATCGAGCCGATTGGGCCAACGTCACCGTGGCCCTTTTCGAGCCGGAGACGGGCCGCAGCGTGCCCGCCGCCTGGGCGCCGGCCGGCCTCACCCTGTACGGGGCCTGGAATCAGGGTATCGGCCAGCCCCTGGCCACGGAAGCGGAAAAGCGGCTGGTGCGGCGCGGGGCCATCACCTTCCCGGTGTGGGATTTCAACAACGTGGACGTGCGCGCCGCCCGTAACCCGCTGAACAAGCTCTATCTGTGGGTGGAGGTGGAGGGCGTGACCACTTACCCCACCATCTGGGCCCACGGTGCCGATGCGCGCACCCATTTCCCCGTGGAAGATGAGCCCGTTGCCGGCTGCGGCGTGACCGCGCCGTTGCCGCCGCCGACCTCCACGGTGAACGGCGCCGTGGCCTACGTGGGCGACGCGGCGACCGTTCTGGCCGAAGCGCTGGCCGAAGGCAGACCAGACATCCCCGACGCCAGCAGCGGGTCGGGGCTTGTCCAGGGAGAAGCCGCCGAAGCGCTGCGAGCCATCCTCGCCCCGCCCAGCCGCGGGCTGGTGTTCCAGCGCGGGCCAGTGGGCGATCAGCAGTACATCTTCGTTGGCGGGGGGGTGGGGCCAGTGGCGGTGGTGGCGCTGGACGAACGGGTCTACCTGTTGTGGCCGGAGGATGGCGAACTATGGCAGCAGTGGTGGGCCAGCGGCAGCGAGATGGGGAACGCGCTGCGCTTACCGCCGCAGGCCGCGCGGGCGGTCCGAGGAGAAAAGGGACTGGAACTAGGCATTGCCGGCGACAACCTGGGGAACCGCAGACAAGCGCACTACCAGTTGCTGCGGCTCTATGCATCGGAAAAGAGCGATAACGCCAAGGTGGCGGGCTACTGGGGGCCGGTGTGGACCTGGCAGGATGCGCCGTCTGGAAGTTGGGGCGGGCTGGAAGGACAGGCGCGGTTCACTGGCACGGGGTTGGAGCAACTCCGGCTCACGGGCGCCTTGCCGGACGATTTCGAAGCCGCGCCGCGGGTCTTCGCTGAGACCGGCGATTACTCCAAGCAGCGGGTGGGCGCCATCTGGGAGCGCCAGGGAGACAGCTACGTGCGGGTGACGGCGCAATTGCAGCGTACGCCGATGACCGCGCTGAGCCAGTTCATCGCTGCTTTGCGGGAAGGGAACCTGGACGCCGCGGCGGAGTGGGTCAGCGATCAGGCCCTGGTGGAGGAAGCATTGGGGCATGGCTGGTCGCTGCCGCGGCCCGCCGGTGACCAACTGTTGGCCACCGGCGGCTATCTGGAAGCAGAGGGAGAACCCATCGAGTTCTTCTCCGATGACGACCGCGCCTTCCATTTCCGCGTCCATTTCCAGCAGGACGCTACCAACTGGCGCATTTCGCAGATCGAAGCCCTGCCGCCGCGGGGGTAGTGTCCGGATACTGACAGGTAAGGATGCTACTGGTTTGACAGGGTGCGCGCGGGTGTGCTACAATCGCAGGCGGAACGGAGGTGTATCATGTTGCTAAGAGACCGTATCGAAATCAACCCCGCCGTCATGCTGGGTAAACCAGTGATTCGCGGGACGCGCATTCCGGTAGAACTCATCATCCGCAAACTTAGCGAAGGCGCTACAGAGGCCGATCTGCTGGATGCATATCCGCGCCTGACCTGGGCGGACATCCAGGCTGCGCTGGCTTACGCCGCTGATTCGCTGGCCCACGAGACCATCCTGTTGCAGACAGCCTGATGAGTGTCTTTGCCTTGCGCTTTCTGGCCGACGAAAGCTGCGACTTTGCCGTCGTGCGCGCTTTGCGAGCAGAGGGCTATGATGTCTTCGCCGTCAGTGAAGTAATGCGCCGCTCCGACGACCGCGAATTGATTGATCAAGCCCATCGCGAGAAGCGTATCCTGCTGACAGAGGATAAAGACTTTGGCTGGCTGGTCTTCGTCAGTCATGCAGACTCGACCGGTGTCATCCTGATCCGCTTCCCCGGCAATGCTCGCCAGTCTCTGGTTCAGACTGTCAGGCAGCTTGTGAGGGAGCAAGGCGAGCAACTCCTCGGTGCCTTTGTCGTCGTGCAGCCTGGTCATATCCGCATCAGTCGCATGCCTGGTAGGGAAAACCAGCCTGAATGACTTGGTCGCCGTCACCGTGCGCCGGAACTGGATCGTCGCTGGCTGGCACCCACTGGAAGACTGACCTGCAGTCTTCCTCGTGAACACTCACCTCCCGCGTGAGAGAAAACCCATGAAAAACACCAACCGCAACCTCATCATCGTCATTGTCGCATCTGCCATCCTTGCCTGCTGCTGCCTGGCGGCCCTTTGCCTGGTGACATCGCTGCTCGTCTCCTGCCAGCCGCCGACGCTGTCCTGGGTCACGCCCACGCCAACCTCACGGCCAACGCTGCCGCGCCCGACATCCCCCCCCACTGCAGACCCCACCGCTACCCCCTATCCCCTAACCCCTACACCATCCCCACCTGACCCGCCGCAGTCGCCACCTCCACCCACGGCGAAGGCTACGGCCACACCCGCGCTC
>JACNHM010000417.1 GCA_014383605.1 Chloroflexota bacterium | reverse complement strand
AAAAGGCTGTGCCCATTATAGCACGGGCACAGCCTCCTGTCTGCGACAAAAGTCTCTTTTGCAGACCTGACAGGTTTGTGAAGTCCAAAAACCCGTTTTCTATTCCTTCCGGTGGGACGAACCGGCCGTTTGAAGCACTCCTGGGGGAGGCAGATCCCAAACTAGGGCGAGAAAACGGGTTTTTCCCCATTTATCCACCGGCGGCCTCTCTTTCCAGCCTCTCTCGATCCACCACGACCAGCCGTCCGCGCTGGCGGCGGATCAGCCCGGCGGCGGCGAAGGCGCGCATCGTGCGCCCCACGACCTCCCGCACGGTGCCGATCTGGGCGGCGATCTCTTCTTGCGTCCAACTGCGGCGCGGTTGCCCTTCTTCGGCCTGCATGAGCAGGAAGCGTGCCAGGCGGGTGCTCACCGAGTGCAGAGCGAGGTCCTCCACCATGTCACTGAGGCGTCGCACCTCGGCGGCCAATTGCAGCAGGGCAGCCGAGGCCACGTCCTGTTCGTGACGCATGATCTGCCGGAAGTGCTGGCAGGGGATGATGTAGAGGGAGGCGTCCGTCACGGCGTCCACGGTGGCCGGATTGAGGCCGTTGTCCACAGCGGGCACGAGGCCAAAGGACTCACCGGGGCCGAGATAGGCCAGCACCTGCTCGCGGCCTTCCAGGGATATGCGACGGGTGCGCACCAGGCCCTGGGCGACGAAGTACACCGCCTGGCAGGGTTCGCCCTCCAGGACGATCACCTGGCCGGGCGAGTAGGTGCGCTGGTGGAGGACGCGCGCCACTTTCCGCAGAACGTCGTCGCTCAGTCGGGCGAAGAATGGCAACTGGTGCAGGGTCTGAATCGAGTTGGTCATTTTTGACTGTGTTCGCCGACGGGCCGGAGGTTGCCGAAGGCACCGACGACGACCTCGCTCAGGGCGGGGTGGATCGTCTGCGCCCGGGCCAAAGCCCAGAAGTTGTTCTCCTCGGTGTTCATCAGGTAGACGAGGGGCTGCAACAGGATGGCCGCATGGGGGCCGATGATGTGCGCGCCCAGGATCGTGCTCGTCTCCTCGTCCACGATCACTTTAACGAAGCCATCCTCCTCGCCCATGGCGTAGCCCTTGGCCACGTCGGCGTACCGCTTCACGCCGACCAGCACGTCGTGGCCCTGCGTCGCCTGCTCCTCGGTCAGGCCCACGGAAGCGATCTGCGGGTGCGTGAACACAGCATGCGGCACGGCGTGCTCGTCTATGGGATGCTGGTGGTGGCTGAAGGCATTGCGCCACACGACCTGCGAGTGGTAGTTGGCGGTGTGGCGGAACATGTGCTTGCCCAGGGCGTCGCCCAGCGCCCAGATGCCTTCCTTCGTGGTGCGCAGGTAGGGATCCACTGTGATCCAGCCGCGCTCGTCGGTCTCCACGCCGCTGTTTTCCGGCTTCAGGATGTCTGAGTTGGACCGGCGGCCGGCGGCCAGCAGGATCTCCTGCCCGCTGAACTCGCGCAGCTGGCCGTCTGCCTTGCTCCTGGCGACGATCGTCTTGCGCCCATTCCTGGCCTCGGCGCGCACCGCTTCGTAGCCCGTGTGCACCTGGCAATAGCCCGACATCTTCTCCCGCAGCAGCGCCGAGACCTCCGGCTCCTCCTGGGGGACGAGGCGGACGTTGCGGCCGACGACGGTGACCTCCGTGCCGATGGCGGAGAAGAAGTGGGCGAACTCGGCGGCGATGTAGCCACCGCCGACGATGACCAGGCTTGGCGGCGGCTCCTTGATGTCGAAGACGGTGGCGCTGGTGAGGTAACCGGCCTCTGCCAACCCGGCGATGGGCGGGACGAAAGGCCGGGCGCCGGAGGCGATGACGATGGTTTTTGCGGTAATCCGTTCCTTGCCCACCTGCAGGGTGTAGTCGGAGACGAAGGCGCCGTCCACGTGGTAGAGCTCGATTTCCTCTGACTGGGCCACGCCCCGTTCCATGTCGTGGCGTCCCTCCAGGACGATGTCCCACGTCCGCTTCATGATCAGGTCGAAATCCACTCTCTCGACTTTGGCCTGCACGCCGATGGCCTTTGCTTCCTCGACCATGCGGATCACGTCGGCCGGATAGAGCATCACCTTGGAGGGGATGCAGCCCCGGTTGAGGCAGGTGCCGCCCAGGGGGCCTCTTTCCACGACGGCCACGCGCAGTCCCTGCGCGGCGGCGTTGGCGGCGACGTTCATCCCCGCGCCGGAGCCGATGACGATCAGGTCGAACTTCTTTTTCCGTGCCATGGTCAGTACTTCCTCTCCGTCGGCGGGTACTTGGTGATGATCACCTCGCCGTACTCCAGGTGCGGAGGCCCTTCGCAATTGTAAGAGGCCAGGCTGTGCACCAGCCACTCATCGTCGTTGCGTCCGGGATGGTCGGTGCGCCAGTGGGAGCCGCGGCACTCGGTGCGTTTCAGATCTGCGGCGACGCGGCTCTTCTCGTCAGCCGGTCGTACAGCCACAGGCCGCCGCCGATCAGCCCGGCCAGGGCGAAGACGGCCACGTATTCGATGAGCGGGATGCGCACGATCTCGTTCAGTTGTATCCAGCCCCGCCCGCGGTAGACCAGCAGGGCAGCGGCCACGTAGAGGGCCAGGATCACCCAGCGCAGGAGGCGGGACAGTCGCAGGCCGTGCATCTGGGTGATCACCAGGATGCCGCCGAAGCCAAAGGCGAACATGGGCCAGAGGTTGTTGCCCTGCATCACCGCCACCAGCGTGCCGTGAACCAGCACCGTCGCTTCCTGAACCAGCATCCACCAGCGGTTGACGTGGATGCGGGTGAAGAAGAGGCTGCCCTGCAACAGCAGCAAAAACATGTACAGGAACCCGATGAGATGGCCGCTGGTGGGCTCCATGGGATGGTACCAGAAGGTGTAAACGGTGGCCCAGGCGAAAACGTAGCCATGATACTTGCGCACAAAGCGCACGGCCCGCTGGGGCAGAGGTGCTTTCTTGGTGAAGAACATGCCCCGCCGGGGGTTCTCCATGATCAGGATCATGACCAGCATCAGGATGACCGAGCCTTGGGAGCTCCAGATGGAGACGTCCTGGGCCAGGCCGTCGTACCAGACGTGGGTCTGCACGAAGTGCAGCAGGATGAAGAGGGCATTGACGGCCAGGGCGATGACGTTGATCCTGTGCAGGCCGGCGCTGTACTGCTTGCGCCGAGTCTGAGCGATGTAGATCAGCGCCCAGAGGGCGATCTGATGCAGGGCGTAGAAGCCCCAGGCGGTCAACCGTCCCCAGAGCGTGGGCTCGGGCAGCTTCCAGTAGTACCAGGATGCGCCGGTGTCGGGCAGATGGGGCACGCTGGCCAGCCGCTGGCCAGCCCACCAGATGAGGGCGGTGAACAACAGGCTGAAGGCGATACCGGCCCACAGGGCTTGCGAGCCCGTCCAGCGAGATGGTTTCGTCTGTGTGTTAGCAGTCGTCATGGTCTGGCAATTCCTTCTGTGGGAGTAACCACAAAGGCACCAAGGCACAAAGTCTCCCTGTCTCTTTTCTTGGTGTCCTCGTGCCTTCGTGGTAAGCTACATTTCGATCCACGTCCCGCTCTCGCCGCTGCGGAAGATGGCCTCGATGACCTTCATGTTGGCCACGGCGTCTTCCAGCGGCGTGGGCACGGCGGTGTCGTTGAGCACGGCCAGGGAGAACAGGTCGCCCTGGATGGTGTACTGGTCGCAGATGGGGAAGACGATCTCCTCGATCTCGCCGTTGCGCTCGTGCCACATCTTGCAGGGCCGGTCGGGCGGGGCGTTGAAGGGGATCTCGATCTCCACCCGCCCCTCGCTGCCGAAGATGTTGACCCGCTGGTAGGGCGCCACCTGCGTGGCGCAGGTCCACGTGGACGTCCCGCGCCCGAAGTCCATCAGGCCCGAGG
>JACNHM010000464.1 GCA_014383605.1 Chloroflexota bacterium | reverse complement strand
GAAGAGGCTCACCGACGCCACCTCAGGGTCACTGGTGACGGCTTTCCCTCCGACTTCCTCCCGCACGCCCTCGACCGCGGTCAATGCCTCACTCAGATCATCCCGGTTTACGCACAGGACGATGTGATCCTTTTCCTCCAGATCAATCAGGTGCACGATGAATTCGACGTTGATCCCCTGGTCGCTCAACGCAGAGAAGAGCATGCCACCCATGCCTGGGCGTGACGGGATATCCATTACGCCGATCATAGCCAGGTGGTCATTCTGGATCAGACCGCCGGCCTGAAGTTTGCGGTTGGTCATGGTTTCACCTCCACATCGCATATCTCGTAGCCCTCACCTCCACTATGGGGGATTGAGGGGAGAACGAAGTCAAGTAGATTATACAGCAGAATGGAGAAATTGGGTAGTTGGGGGTTGGTTGGATCGGTTGGTTAGCGTCGGACGGGGGTGTGTCTGACGACGAGGACAGGACAGGGGGCGTATTCGATCACCCGTTCGGCCACGCTGCCGATGAGGACGCGCCGTGGCCCATGACGACCTACCTGGCCGATGACGATCAGGTCCATACCCTGCTCACGCGCCAGGTTGGCGATCTCGCTATGCGGAATGCCGTGCCGTACCACCTGGTCGGTCTGCAAGCCCCTGTCCCGGGCCAGGCGGGAAAGATAATCCAGGTAGCGCCGTCCATTGGCCTCCAATTCCCGGTGTACCATCTCCGCGGTCTTTGAGGTGACTCCTGCGATCTCATCCACAACGGCGCTGTCCACGACGTACACGAATGTGATCGGTATGTTGTGCAGGACGGCTATCTGAATCGCCAACCGGCCGGCGTTGATCGAGGTCTCCGACCCGTCGGTGGGGACCAGGATGTGCGTGAAAGGGCTTCGTTCTTCCATCAGCCGCCTCCTTGCAAGAAACCAGTTTTTTCTTCATAACCTGGTCTCTGAAGTCTTGCTAACCAAACTCGCGTGACGTCGGCTTGCCGCCCCCAATGTCGCGATAGATGGGCGACTTGCCGCCAGAGATGTCGCGGTAGGGCTGCGCGTACTCGCGCATCGCAGGGCCTACCGTCGGCTGGACGACCCGCGACTTGATGCGCTTGAGCCGGAAGGTCTCCTCGCGCTCCCGCTCCTCCAGCGCGCTCTCGATGAAGACGACGGTCTCCTCGTACTGGGGGATGAAGATGTATTGCAACGCGTTGACGCGCCGTTGGGTCTTCTGCAACTCCCGCGCCAGCCGCCAGACGGTCGTCATCGTCTCGGAGAGCACGGGGATCTCGGCCAAGACGCGGCGGAAGCAGGCGACGGCCTCGTCTAGTGCGACGCTGGTGTCGCCGAGGCCGTAGGGCATCTCCGGCGGCGCACCGTGAGCCCTGATCGAGGGAATCACCACCCCCATCACGCTGTGTGGCCTTACTTTCACCTCGACGGTCTCGTTCACGGAGAGTGCCGCCCACTCCAGGCGCTCCCGGCCCATCGAGAGCCGCGCCATCTCCAGCGCGTGGTAGGCCTCCGCGAGCAGTTTCCACACCCGCTTCTGAAGCACTGCGGCGTCGTGGGCCACGTGCACCAGTTCGGTGGTCAACACCTCGCGCTTCTTGTCTAGAATCTCATATCCCTCACGCGCCAGTTCCAGTGCCTCGCGTGTGCGGAGCAGGTTGCTGCGCGTGGGGGCGATGCGTAACCGTGCCATTCTATCCCCTCCCGTAGTACTGCGCGATCTCGTCCTCACTGACGCGGGTGAGTTCCTCGTCAGGCAGGATTGAGAGTGCCCGCCAGCCGATGTCCAGTGTCTCCGCGATAGTACGATTCTCCGTCGCGCCTTGCCCGACGAACTCGCGCTCGAAGGCCTGGCCGAATTTCAGGTAACGCTGGTCAACCGAGGTCAACTCCTCCTCACCGATGACCGAGGCCAGTGCGCGCACGTCGTGCACGTGGGCGTAGGAAGCGTAGAGTTGCGCCGACAGGTGGGCGTGGTCGGCCCGCGTGTGCCCCTCTCCGATGCCGTCCTTCATCAGCCGCGAGAGGGAGGGGAGGACCGAGATGGGCGGGTAGATGCCTCGTTGGAATAGTTCTCGGTTGAGCACAATCTGCCCCTCAGTGATGTAGCCGGTCAGGTCGGGCACGGGGTGGGTGATGTCGTCGTTGGGCATGGTCAGGATGGGTAACTGGGTGATGGAGCCTTCGCTGCCCTTGATGCGCCCCGTGCGCTCGTAGAGCGAGGCCAGGTCGCTGTAGAGATAGCCTGGGTAGCCTTTGCGGCTGGGTACCTCGCCCCGGATGTTGGAAATCTGCCGCAGTGCCTCGCAGTAGTTGGTCATATCGGTGAGGACGACGAGGACGTGCATATCTCGCTCAAAGGCCAAGAACTCGGCCAATGTCAGCGCGGCCCGCGGCGTCACCAGCCGTTCGATGGGCGGGTCATCGGCCAGGTTGAGGAACATCGCTACGCGGGCCAGCGCGCCACTGGCGGCGAAGGACTCGCGGAAGAACTCGGCCACGTCATGCTTGACACCCATGGCGGCGAAGACGATGGCGAAGCGAGCCCCCTGACCCTCCCCGGCTTCCTTGCCAAGAGGGAGGGTGGCCTGGCGCACGATCTGCGCTGCCAACCGGTCGTGGGGCAGACCGCTGCCGGAGAAGAGAGGCAACTTCTGGCCGAGCACCAGCGTGTTCATCCCGTCCAGGGCTGAGATGCCGGTCTGAATGTAGTCGCGGGGGTAAACGCGGGCGGTGGGGTTGATCGGCTGGCCGTTAACGTCGGCCCAGCGCTCGGCCAGCGGATCCGGCCCGCCGTCAATAGGCACACCCAGGCCGTCGAAGACGCGGCCCAGCATCTCCGTGGATACGGGCAGGCGCATTGACCGGCCCAGGAAGCGGACGTGTGTACCCTCAATGGAGAGGCCGGTAGTGCCGGCGAAGACCTCGACGACGGCGACCCCTTCGCCGACCTCCAGCACTCGCCCCCGGCGGAGCCGCCCCCGTGAATCTATGACCTCGGCCACCTCGTCGTAGCCGACGTTACCGATCCCTGCGACGACGACGATAGGGCCTTCAACGCGGGCCACTCCCGCAACCTCTTGTCCCCCGAATTCTGCTATCCTCATCACATGTAATCCTTCTTTACCTGATCCATCTGCTCGTCCAATGCTTTCCAAATCTCGTCTATCTGCTCCACCTGCTCGTTGGGCACAGTGGTCTTCATCCGCACGAGGGTGTTCACGATTGGGAGGTCGTGGATCACGACGATGGGGCAGCCCTTGGCGATAATGCCCGCAGCACGCTCGTGGAAGTGGAGGATGATCTTTAGCATGCGCATCTGCTTCTCGATGGTCGCATACGAGTCCACCTCGTCAAGGGCGTTCTGTTGCAGGAAACCCTCGCGCAGCAGACGGGCTGTTTCCAGGATCAGGCGCTGGTCGTCGGGCAGCGCATCCGGGCCGACCAGTTTGACGACTTGCTGCAGGCGGTTCTCGCGCTGCAATATCTCCAGCGTCTGCTCGCGCAGCGCGTACCAATCCTCATGTCCCTGCTCTCGCCACCAATCTCTTACCTCGTCCACGTACTCGCTGTAACTCTCGAGCCAGTTGATGGCCGGGAAGTGGCGCGCCGAAGCCAGGGCCTTATCCAGCGCCCAGAAGCAGCGGATGAAGCGGCTGGTGTGCTGCGTGACCGGCTCGGAGAAATCCCCGCCGGGTGGACTGACCGCGCCGATGACGCTGACCGAGCCGGGAGCATCGTTGAGCGTGACCACATGGCCGGCTCGTTCGTAGAACTCCGCCAGGCGTGCGGCCAGGTAGGCCGGGTACCCCTCCTCGGCGGGCATCTCCTCCAAACGACCGGAGATTTCGCGCAGCGCCTCAGCCCAGCGCGAGGTGGAGTCGGC
>JACNHM010000121.1 GCA_014383605.1 Chloroflexota bacterium | reverse complement strand
CCTCGGCCATCATCCCCTATCTGCAGTTGGCCTCCATCCTCCACGTCGGAAACCAAACGCACTACGGCTGTGGTACGTTCGTCATAACCTGATCTGACTTGAAAATAGGCGGGTTGTAGGACAAGTTGCCAACTTGTCCTACACCTCATTTTATTTTTATGGTAGTCTTCCCTAACCGTGTTGACGCCAGTTTCGACCACTTTTCAACCGCGGAGACCGCCGAGCACGCCGAGAAAATCAAAGAATCTCTGCGTGCTCCGCGTGCTCTGCGGTGAAGAAAGGGCATCAACACAAAAGAGGTAGACCACCCATTTTATGCATTTCATGCATGTGGTGAATGCAGTTCATGACGGCGATTACTGAGCCTGCCCCCGCCGCAGGTCCTCCAGATCAACGTAGCGTCGTATCGTTCCCTCTTCCACCGACCACAACCCCGTGGCGAAGCCCTCGATGAAGGTGCGGTCGTGCACGACGGCCAGCACGGTACCCTCGAAACCCGCCAGCCCCTGCTCGAACCGTTCCCTGGAGGGGATGTCCAGGTGGTTGATCGGCTCGTCCAGCAGCAACAGGTTGCAGCCACCGGCCACCAGTTTGGCCAGCGCCAGCCGCGCCCGCTCGCCGTAGCTCAGGCTGCCCACCGGCACGAAGACGTCATCGCCGCTGAACAGGAAGTAATGCAGGAAGCTGCGCGCCTCCGTCTCGCCCATGGCCGCCACGCGCCGGATCTCCTCGAAAGCATGGCTGGCCTCGTCCAGCCCTTCCTGCTCCTGCGAAGTGTAGCCCACGCGCACGTTGACTCCCCGCCGTAGGCGCCCGGCCAGGGGCGCCAGCTTACCCACGATGCCGCGCAGCAGCGTCGTCTTGCCGCAGCCGTTGGGGCCGACCAGCCCCACCCGCTCGTCGCGGTTGACCACGAAGGAGACCTTCTCCAGGATCACGGCGTCGCCGTACGCTTTGGCCAGGTTGCTGACCTGAAGCATGCTTCACTCGTGCTCGCCCCACTCGTGCAGGAAGCGCTGGCCGTAGGTGATGCTGTTGGCCGTCTCTTTGGTGGCGCTGTAGGTGTTGGCGTCGCCTTCGGACCAGGGATCGCGGCTGCCGGTGCGGAACAGGCGCGTGGCCCGTTCCAGGTAATCGGCGTCGCCGCTGAGCCGGTGGGCGTAGGCCATGGCGTCGGCGCCCAGCAGCAGCCAGTTGTTGATGGCGGCGTCTTCGTTGTCGTTGTCCTCGCCGGGGATGCCCGTGCGCCCGTCGAACCACCACTCGTAGGGGTAGGCGGCGCGGGAGCCACTGTCTATCGGTGTGAGATCGAGCCAGGGGGTGGTGCGCAGCCAGTCCGCGTAGGCCAGGAAAGAGTTGCGAGCGTCGTAGGTGTCGGGCAAACTGAACTCCTCCCGCATCTCCAGGTAGTCGGCCAGTGCCCGCAGGTACATGTTCAGCATCCAGGGGCGCATCATCTGATCCTCGCCGGTCGTGCCGCCGATGTAGGGCTGATCGCTGGCCCTGGCCCAATCCACCAGGGCGTCGGCCACGGCCCGGTAGCGCGGGTCGGCCGTGGCCCGGTAGGCAGCCACGGCCATGGACAGGTTGTTGGCCGCCGATCGGCAGCCGCCACCGTACAAGCCCTCATGCTCCAGCAGCGCATAGCCCTGGCCGTTGCAGTCACCGGGGAAGTAGTCGCAGAGATGGCCATCGTTGTGCAGGCGGTACTCGATGCCATCGGCCAGCTCCAGCGCCGCCTCGTAAGCCTTTTCGTAGCCGGTGAGGTAGTAGGTGAACAGCAGCCCGCTCATCCCGAAGGCCGTGTCCGGGTGGGTGCCGCCGTAGTTGCGGTGCGGATTGAGGAAACCGTCCTCGTCGTGGTAGCTGTGGCCGAAAGCGATACCGTCGCCCCAGTGGCGCGGACTGTGCAGGTTGTGCAGGATGTCTATGTCGACGATGTGGCGGTCGGCCGCCTCGGCCAGACGGAACCAGCGGGGATCGCCGCTGCGCATCCACTGCAGCCACGAGCCGTGGTTGCTGTCGTACTTGGCGTTGAACGCTGCCACGCCATACCCCTCGTAGTCAATGGGCCAGTCGCCGTAGTCGAAGATGCCGTAGAAATCGCTGGCCTCGATGGCCGTGAGCAGGTTGGGAAACCAGTCCATCCACTCCTCGTAAGTGGGGGCGGTATCCAGTTGGTGGTCAATGTAATGCTCGTGCTCGGGCCAATCGGCCCAGTTGCGCGTGGCCATGAGGCCCAACGCGCCGCTGTTCACGTACCATTCTGGTGAGGCCTGGGCAAACAGGGGGCGTGGGAGTGCGGGGGAAGGCGAGAGCAGGACCTCGTGCGTCTTGTGCTCGCCAGCGCGCAGGTTGAAGGCGTAGTCGGCGGGACCAAATTCATCGGGAAAGAGGCCGATCTCCAGCCTGCCGTCGGGGGCGGCGCGCAGGGCCTTGGGGAAATTCTGCCAGAAGTCGCGTACACCGATGCTCCATGAGCCGCTGGCTCCCGTGATGGTCAGCCAACCGGCGGCCTGATGGCCGCCGTCCACCGTGGCCCCGCCCAGCGTGGTGCGATAGCCCCGAAAGGTGACATAAGACTGCATGCGCGGCCGCGTGTCCAACGGATGTCCGAACCAGTCGGTGAATGTGGGGAAGTGGTTCCAATGGTCGGTGCCGCTGGAGTCCTGGTACAGCAGCAGGTCGCCCGTCAGCGTCCCGGTGACCGGGGTGCCCTCGCCGCCAGCCTGATAGTGCAGTGTCCCGCCCAGGTTCGTGCGCACGATCAGCGACAGATCGGCCACGTCCACGCTGCCGCCGGAGCCGATGTCGTGGCAATTCAGTTGCTCGTACTCGGCCAGCGGGCAGGGCGTGTTGTTCTCCACCGTGTGGAAGAGGCGCACGAAGGGTTGCCCGGCGTAGAACCAATAGCGGCTGGTGTAGTCCAGCAAGGGGGTGCCGCCGGCGTCGCGGTAGGCCCCTTTGACCTGTACGGAGGCGCGCAGGGGGCCATGCAAAGCTACGCTGACGGCGACGGGGCCGGCGGTGCTGTACTCGCCGGAACCGGAGCGCGCCCGCCCGGTCAGGGGGACTGTCAGCCCCGGCATGGTCAGGTTGCCGTCGCTCTTGCTGATGCTGAAGGTGGCCGCACCCGTGTCCACCGTGACGGCGCCGGCGCCGTCGGTCACGGTGAGCGTGGGGAAGCTGGGCCCCGCGCCGCCGCTGTCCACCAGGCGATAGGTGGCCACGCCGTTGGCGGCGACCTCGGCCTGGAAGTCCAGCAGCAGCCAGCGCACGGGCGTGCTGCCATCATCAGGTGAACCGCCCCAGCGGGCCAGCGGGGTGAACTGGCAGGGCACTGGCGCGCCGCTCCCGTCCAGCAGCCGCAGCGTCGAGAGGTCGGTCAGGTTGATGTTGCGGGGGATGGGCAGGCCGGAGGTGACCGGCTCGTCGCTGCGGGCCAGGCCGGCCGTTTCCCATACGGTGAGGGGCACGTTGAGGCCCCCCGGTTCCGTGAGCGTGGGCGTGGCGGTGGGCGTGGCCGTCGCCATTTCCTGGACAATCACGAGAGGATTGCCGTAGCGATCCCGCGCCGTGCTGACGGGGGGACAGCCGGCTTCGTTGTAGGCCGTCACGGCCAGGTGGTGGGTGGTGTTGGGCAGCAGGTTCGTGGTGACGGCGAAACTGCCCGCCTGGGGCGGCCCTGAGGCTGTGCCTGCTTCGCTCTGCACCGATACCTCGCTGACTCCCCCGGATACCTGGCCGGTGACCGTCTCGGTCAGCAGATAGGTGTGCCCGGAGACGGGATCAACCTGCAACAGTTCTGGTGTGCAGAGCACCCCTGGCGTCGGCGTGTGCGTCGCCGTCGGCGTGGACGTGGGCGTGTCGGTCGCTGTGGGAGTCGGCGTGCTGGTGGCCG
>JACNHM010000592.1 GCA_014383605.1 Chloroflexota bacterium | reverse complement strand
ACCCTACGGCACCTCTGGCAACAGGCACGATCCTCTCTGCTGACCACCCGAGTGAGGAGGCAAGTATATGCTGGCAAGACCCGGTCTTCCGAGTTTCGATTACGTGAGAGCGAGCCATCCCGACGAGGCGATCCACCTCCTGCGGGAACAGGGGGAGGCCGCTCGCCCGCTGATGGGCGGCACCGATCTCTTCGTGCGGTTGCGCGATGGGATCATCCACCCCCACATCCTCGTGGACGTCAAACACCTGCCCGGCCTGCGGGCGATTTCGTACGATGAGCACACGGGCCTGACCGTCGGCGCGGCGGCGACGATGAACCAGGTGGCCGGTCATCCCGACGTGCAGGCCCACTACCCGCTGCTGGCCGAGGCGGCCGGCGCCGTGGCCTCGTACCAACTGCGCAACCGCGCCACGCTGGGCGGCAACCTGTGCAACGGTTCCCCGGCTGCCGACACTGCCCCCGCCGTGCTGGTGCTGGGCGGGAGCCTGGTTCTCCACGGCCTCAAGGGCCAGCGGGAAGTGTCCGCTGGCGATTTCTTCCTCGGCCCCGGCCAGACGGCGATCCAGCCCGGCGAGCTGATGACCGCTATCCGCTTCCCGCGCCCGCCGAGCGGCGCCGTAGGCCGCTACCTCAAACTGGGCCGTAACAAGGCCGGCGACCTGGCCATCGCCGGCGTGGCCCTCTTCGGCTTCCCCGACGAGACGGCTGCTTCTGGCTACCGCTTCCGCATTGCGCTGGCCTCGGTGGCGCCGGTGCCGCTGCGGGCAGTAGAAGCGGAGGAGGTGCTGGCCACAAACCCGCCAGGGGAACAGACCTTCGGTCTGGCAGCGAAGGCGGCGATGGAGGCGGCCAGCCCCATTGACGACGTGCGCGCCAGCGCCGCCTACCGCCGAGCCATGGTGCGCAACCTGACGCGGCGCGGGCTGCGGGAGGTGTGGTCGCTATTGGGCAGCACGTAACACGCAACACGAAACACGTGGTGCGTGATGCGTGATGCGTGTTACGTACGAGGAGGAAAGAATGGCTAACCACTCAATCACTGTAACTGTGAACGGTGAGCCGGAGTATCTCACCGTCCCGTCGCACATGACGCTGCTGCAGATGTTGCGGGAGAAGCTGGCCCTCACCGGCACCAAGAACGGCTGCGCCGCCGGCGAATGCGGCGCCTGCACCGTGCTGCTGGACGGCGAACCGGTCAATTCCTGCATGATGCTGGCCGTGGAAGCCGATGGCCACGCCGTCACCACGGTGGAGGGACTGAGCCAGGACGACCTGTTGACGCCGCTGCAGGAGGCTTTCGTGGCGCACAACGCCGTGCAGTGCGGCTTCTGTACGCCGGGCGTGCTGATCTCGGCCCAGGCGCTGCTGCAGCGCAACTCGCATCCAACGGAGGCAGAAGCACGGGAGGCTCTGGTGGGCAACCTCTGCCGCTGCACCGGCTATCTGCGCATCGTCCAGGCGGTGCAGACGGCGGCGGATAGGACGCGAAAGGAACGAAAGGTAGGAGCAGCTTAACATGACCCAGCTCACCTCCGATCCCGTGGGCAAGAGCGTCCGCCGCGTGGACGTGATCGAGAAGGTGACCGGCACGGCCATCTTCGCCGACGACATGCAGTTCGGGCCGGGCCTGTACTACGGGCGGCTGGTGCGCAGCCCGCACGCGCACGCCCTGGTCAAGCACGTGGACGCCAGCAAAGCGCTGGCCCGGCCCGGCGTCAAAGCCGTGGTCACCGGCCAGGACGCGCCGGGGCGCATCGGGTTGTACCTCATTGACCGCCCCATCTTCGCCGCCGACCGCGTGCGTTACGTCGGCGATCCCGTGGCCGGGGTGGTGGCAAGCAGCGAGGAGATAGCCACCGAGGCCGCCCACCTTGTCAAGGTAACGTACGAGGAACTGCCCGCCGTCTTCGACCCCGTGGAAGCGGCCCAGCCGGACGCCCCCCTGCTCCACCCTGACCTGGGCGAGTACAAAGTCGCCAACTTCATCTTCCCCGAGCCGGGCAGCAACATCTCCGAGCACTTCAAGCTGCGCAAAGGAGACGTGGAGGCCGCCTGGCCGCAGTGCGCGGCCATCATCGAAGGCACCTTCCGCCTGCCGCAGATCCAGCACGTGCCCATTGAGCCGCACGTGGCCGTGGCCCTCTGGGAACCGACCGGCCAGGTCACGCTGTGGACCTGCTCGCAGTCGCCCTTTGCCCAGCGCGACCTCATCGCCCAGAGCCTGGGCATCCCCCACGGCAACCTGCGCGTGGTGTCGCCTTACATTGGCGGCGGCTTCGGCGGCAAGGCCGGCGTCTCCATCGAGGTATACGCCGTGGTCATGGCCCGCGCCGTCAAGGGCCATCCGGTCAAGCTGCGCATGACCCGCGAGGAGGAGTTCGTGGGCACGGTGGCCCGCCAGAGCCTGGTGGCGCACACCAGGATCGGCTGCGACGCCCAAGGCAACCTGCTGGCCATGGAGACGGCCTACTATTTCGGCGGCGGCGCTTACAACGACTACGGCGTCAACATCGCCCGCGCCGCCGGCTACTCCTGCACCGGCCCCTATGACATCCCCAACGTCAAGGGCGATTCCTATTGCGTCTACACCAACCGCCCCATCGGCAGCGCCATGCGCGGCTTCGGCATGCCGGAGATCCACTGGGGCATCGAGCAGATCATGGATCAACTGGCCGAAAAGATCGGCATGGACCCCGCCGAGTTCCGCCGCCGCAACTGCGTGCGCACGGGCGATACCATCCTCACCGGCATGGAGATGCCGGCGGTTGACCTGGTGGCCTGCATTGACAAAGTCACCGAAGCCATCCACTGGGACGAGAGAGGTAGGGGCGAGGCTTGCCCTCGCCCGTCCGCGCCGCACAAGAGGCGCGGCCAGGGCATCGCCATCATGTGGAAAGCCCCGGCCATGCCGCCCAACCCCGGCAGCTCGGCCATCGTGCGCTTCAACGAGGACGCCACGCTCAACCTGGAAATCGGCGCCCAGGAGCTGGGGCAGGGCGCTTTCACCGTGCTGGCCCAGATCGCCGCCCAGACGCTGGGCGTGCCCTACGAATGGGTGCGCGTCTCCGTGCCCGTGGACACCAAGTACAGCCCCTACGAGTGGCAGACGGTGGCCAGCCGCATCACCTGGTCCACGGGCAACGCCGTCAAGGCCGCCGCCGAGGACGCCAGGCGCCAGATCCTGGCGATCGTGGCCCAGCGCTGGGGCGAAGACCCCGACGACCTGGACATCAAGGAAGGCAAGGTCATCTCCTACAAGTCCGAGGAGGAACAGCCGCTGGAGAAGATGGTCATCTACGGCCTGCCCAACGAGAACTTCGAGGGCTGGACGGGCGGCCCCATCGTCGGGCAGGGCAAGTTCATGCCCACCTACGTCACCAACCTGGACTTCGAGACCGGCCAGGGCACCCGCGCCGTGGTGCACTACACCGTCGGCGCGCAGGCCGTAGACCTGGAAGTGGATACGGAGACCGGCCAGATCGAGATCCTCAAGATCGCCAGCGCTTACGACGTGGGCAAGGCCATCAACCCTGACCTGATCATGACCCAGATCGAGGGCGGCGCCGTGCACGGCATGAGCTCGGCCTTCGAGGAGATGAAGTTCGACGAGCAGGGCCGGCCTCTCAACCCCAGCTTCGTGGACTACCGCATCGCCACCAGCGTGGACGCGCCGCGGGAGATCCACGGCGACTTCGTGGAGACGCCCCTGGAGGACGGGCCGTGGGGGGCACGGGGCGTGGGCGAGCACGTCATGGTGCAGACGGCGCCGGCCATCGCCAACGCCATCCACGACGCCCTCGGCATCCGCTTCAACGATCTGCCGCTTTCGGCGGAGAAGATCTTCCTGGCGCTGGAGGAACAGGAAGGGACAGCCAGCTCATAACAGAGGGGCGTTTCCATGTTCGTGG
>JACNHM010000123.1 GCA_014383605.1 Chloroflexota bacterium | reverse complement strand
CCCCCCCGGCGCCGCCGCTCGGCGCGGATGCGCTCCGGCAGGGCGGCGGCGGGCTCGTCGTCCGCATGGCGCTGGGTGAGTTCGCCGCGGAAGGCGGCCGCCAGCACGGCCTGGCGGAACTGGGCTAGAAGGTCGGGGATACCGTCCAATGCCTCCCGCCCGCGGCGCGATTGCTGGAAGAGGGCTTCGATCCTGGCGACGATACGCTGCTGTTCAGCCAGCGGGGGAAGGGGCACGGGCATTTGCCTCAAGTCTCTTGACCTGAGCCGAGGCATTTTGACGCCCGTCTGTCGCTTCACGACGTATTCCAGGATTTGGGATGAAAGCAACCACCGGACCAAGTAATGCCGATCCACACAATGCTCAGCAGGCTTCAAGGGAAGCAGATCCGTTGCACTGATTCCACTGAAATCAGGAGCGACAACCTTGCGAAGATAGGGCCGAAGCTTTCCGTACAGCACATGCTCAGGTGAGAACTTGAACTTGTTGCTCTTGATCTCGGACCCGATCGTAGGGCTGAAACCGACAATCTCCCCTGTGCCCTGCGAGATGTTTTCGAGAGCCAAGTAGTTGAACTGACGCTCAGGGTGATTTGACGGCAGGATCTGTTCTCCGCCGATTTCAGCAACCTCTTCCAAAGTCGTCCACACCCAGGCATCCGGCAAATCGTTGGCGGCCAACGTTCGTTCGTCAGCGGTCATCCCACCATCTCCCTGCTGTTGCCCAGGATGGCCATCAGCTCGTTCACGGCGTCCAGGGCTGTCGCCAGCCGGGTCTGGGCCTCGCTCAGCAGGTCCTCCGGCTCCGGCAGGTCGTTGGGGTCGTCCAGGCTCTCGTCGCGCAGCCAGAAGATGTCCAGGTTGTCGTCCCGCTCCTCCTGGATCTGCTGCCGGCTGAAGCAGTGGAAGCGCTCCGTCTCCTGCCGCTGGCCGGGGTGCGGCGTCTCGTGAGGGCCGTAGCAGGCCACGAACTCCGCGAAGTGCGCCTCGCTGAGCGGCTGCCGCTTGGTCACCTTGTCCACGTTGGTGCGCAGGTCGTAGACCCATATTTCTTCGGTGGGCCGCCCCTTGCGGAAGAAGATCACGTTGGCCTTGACGCCGGCGGAGTAGGGGGTGAAGGTGCCCACGGGCAAGCGCAGCACGGTGTGCAACTGGCCATCCTCCATCAACAGGCGGCGCACGTCACGGCCGGCGTGTTCCTCGAAGAGGACGTTGTCGGGCAGCACCATGGCCGCCCGGCCGCCGGGCTTAAGGACGGTCAGCACGTGCTGGATGAAGTTGAGCTGCTTGTTGGAGGTGGCCACGGTGAAGTCATCACGGGAGGGCACCTCGCCAGCGCCCTTGGTGCCGAAGGGCGGGTTGGTGAGGATGACGTGGTAGCGGTCGCCGGGATCGCCCTCGGCGATGGAATCGCCGTAGCGGATCTGCCCTTCGATCTCGTGCAGATAGAGGTTCATCAGCGCCAGACGGCGGGTCTCCAGCACCAGCTCCTGACCGGAGTAGGCGCCGCGCCGCAAGCGGCGCTGATCCTCGCGTGACAGTCGCCCCTGCGTGGTGTGCAGCATCCACTCGGCCGCGCCGATGAGGAAGCCGCCGGTGCCGCAGGCGGGGTCGTGCACGGTGAAGTCCACTGCTTCGCGGATGTCGGGCCGCATGCACTGCACCATGGCCCGGATCAGCGGCCGCGGGGTAAAGTACTGCCCGGCCCCCTTCTGTTCGGCGGCGTACTTCTGCAACAGCCCCTCGTAGGCCTCGCCCTTGAGGTCCACGTCCAGCGTGACCCACTCGATATCGTCAATCATGCCGATCAGCCGCTTGAGGTTGACCGGCTCGCGGAAGCGGGAGAGCGCACCGGCGAAGATGTCGCCCAGCAGGCCCGTCTGCCGGCCCAGCTCGCGCAGTGTGGCCACGTAGTGGTCGAGCAGGTCCACGCCGGAGCGATGGCGCAGGCTGGGCCAGTCGTAGCCCGCGGGCATCTCCAGCCCCTTCTCCTCGGCCAGCTTGAGGAAGAGCAGGTAGGTCAACTGCTCGATGTAATCGCCGTAGCCGATGCCATCGTGGCGCAGCGTGTTGCAGAACCCCCAGAGGGTCTGTACGACGTCCATGCAGGCTCCTTAAATGTGAGACCTGCCGCCCGGTGCTGAAGCAGCCGGGCGGAGAAAACCAAACCCTGCGGGCTGTCAGGAAGCCATGGCCTCGTTGATCTCCGACAGCACCCCGGCCAACCGGCCCTCAAAATCGTGGTTCACGCGTCGCCAGGTCGCTCCACTACTGGCGAAGACGATGAGGCCGAAATCCTCCCGCTCGATGGCCAGGTTCTCGATCAGGTGATTGCGGATCAGATCCAGCCAGCGCCTTTGCTCAGGCGTGAAAGTTTTGCCGGCACGCACCAGGGCCATGGCCCGATCCACTCGCTCCTCGGCGGAGCGCAACGGCTCTCCCCTGGCGGCGTGCTTGACCATGGAGATGATGTCGGCCAGCTCATGCTGGTAGGCGCGACGCAGGTTCTTCTCCGTAAACCGTTGCGGGTGAGCACCCAGCTTCTCACGCAGCTCCCGCAGTGCGCCGGTGCGCCAGTCGGCTGGCCGCTCCAGCAGGACGCCGATGGCCTCCACGTGGTCTGGATTCTCGCGCACGAATTGCTCGAAGGAGGCCAGATAGTCATCGGGACGGACGGCCTTGCCATCCGAGATGTTTATCAGGTAGCCAGAGGTGACCGTATCTTCCTCGTGCACGATGAGGAAGGGAGACTTCGCACGGGGATAGTCCATCAGCAGGGCCAGGAAGGCGGGATCCCGCAGCAAGGCCATCGTTGTTGCCCAATCCTCTTCGATAGCCCGCGGCAGATCGCTGGCAAAGGCCCCGATGTCACCGTCGGGGAGGAAGCCTTTGAGCATCTCCCGGCCTTTGCCGGAGATGTTCTTGGTCACGCGTTGCAGCCGCCGCACCAGCACGCGCACATTGTAGTCGTGGTCTTCGTTGTCGTAGATGGCCTCGACGATCTCGCTGACCTTACGCGTGGGCTTGGCCGGCGGGTCGGCGGTGAAGGCGGACGCCTGTGAGAAATACTCCAGCACGCGCACGGCGTCGAAGACGGTGAAGTGAGCCTTGCTGATCTCGTCGCAGCGGCGCGTCCCGCGGCCCATCATCTGCTCGAAGAGGATGCGCGATTTGACCGGTCGCAGGAAGACAATGTTCTCCAGCGCCGGGATGTCCACCCCCGTGGAGAGCATGTCCACGGTGACCACGATCCCCGGCTCCGGGCGGTTGCGGAACTCGCGAATGCGTTGCAGCGGGCGGTCCACGTCGGGACTGCCGGTGATCTTCTCGACGAAACCGTCGCCGCGCCCGAATTCGTCGCGCCAGAGATTCACCAGCCGGTTGCAGTGGGAGATGTGCTGGATGTCATTGTGGGCAAATACCAGCGTCTTAGGGAAGTGTCCTCGTTCGTGTTCCTGCTCGCGCAGATACTTGGCGACCTCCTGGGCCACCTTACGGTCGCGATCCGGGGCGGCCCACTCCTGATGCAGTTCGGAGGGAGGTAACTCCCGCTCGTCCTCCAACAGCTCGAAGCGCAGTTGGCCCGTCTCTCGATCCGTCAGGCCCACCTCATCACCTGGGCGGAGGAAAGCTCCCGTCATCCCGATTTCGGAACGGATAACGATGGGATCGTAGTCCACGAGATAGCCTTCACGGACAGCCCGGTCGTACTCGTAGCGGTACACGACGTCGCCGAAGTAGGCTCTGGTGTGCACGGCGGGCGTGGCGGTCAGGCCGACCTTGAGGGCATCGAAGTGATCGAGCGCCTGGCGCCACGTGCCCGTCTCCACCGCCGTGTACCCGCGATGGCACTCGTCGGCGATGATCACGTCGAAGGCGTGGATGGGGATGTCCAGGATGCCGGCGTCCGATTC
>JACNHM010000124.1 GCA_014383605.1 Chloroflexota bacterium | reverse complement strand
TGCCCTCCACCAAGCCATTGGCATCGTTGTAGATGGCCTCTCCGGGACGGGAGAGGAGCCGCGCAGCCGCGTTGTCATCACCCAGGATCAGGCGCGAGTCGGCCTCGCTACATTGCAGCGCAATACGCACCGCCATCTGGCCAATAGTGCTGCGCGCCAGGGTGTAGGCGCCAGCAAGAGTCTGCGAGCCTAGAAGCACATGGACACCAAAGGCTCGGCCTTGCCGTACCAATCGGTCCAGAATTTGCGACGACTGGGAGGCAACAGCGTCGTCCTCCACGAAGAACTCCTGGAACTCGTCCACAATAAGAAGGATGCGAGGCATCCGCCGGTCGGTTTTCTGCCGGTAGTCGGCGATGTGATCCACGCCAGCAGCCCGGAAGAGGTCGCCCCGACGAGTCAGTTCAGCGTTGAGTCCCTGCAATATACTCAGGCCGAACTCGCGCTCGCTCTCAATGGCGACGACACGGGCATGAGGAAGTTCATGGATAGTGTAGGTTTTGAACTCCACGCCCTTCTTGAAGTCCACCAGGTAGAGTTCCAGCTCGTCGGGCGAATAGGTAAGGGTCAAGGTGGCGATAAGAGTGTGGAGCAAGGTGGACTTGCCAGACCCCGTCTTTCCGGCCACCAGGACATGCTGAGCCATCCCTTTCCCCAGGTCAAGCACCTGCACCTTCGTCGCCCCAGCTCGGCCCAGGGGTGCAACGAGGCCATCCCTGGCGTCGCCACGCCACCAGAGTGCGGGCAGCGGAGCGATTCTCTCAAAGGACACTTCCACCCGGCTGGCCTCTTTAGCTGCGGCGCCAACGGCCGGGAGGATGCGGTCGTAGAGGTCAGTGGGCGGGGGGGCGTCCAGTTCCAGCAGGCACTCCTTGAAGTCCTCGTCCTGCCAGACGAAGCGCCGGCCGTCCCAGGCGATGACGGTGGCGGTTCGTTCCAAGTCGGCCAGGTTGAAGCCGTAGGGGAGGGGTTGCTCGGTGTCCACGGTGACCAGAGTGTAAACACCACAGCGGGGGCCGTTGGCGGCGATGCTCACCAGGCGACGAGCAGCAGCGTCGGTGAAGTTCACCGGGAAGTTCATTACCACCAGCACACGGTAAGGTTCGGCTACCTCTCCCGCGTCGGCGTTGTAGTCTTCCATGGTGGGGTATCTGTCCCGCAGGAACTTCTGGATGACCGTCTCCATGTGGGCAGAGAGGTCGGCTAACTGCTGCTCAATGTGTTGCGGTTCAATCCAGGCCTTGCCACTCACCAAGCTCTCGTCATAGTCGGCTAGGTGCATGAAGGCAGCCACATTCTGCCCCAGGCCCACGGGGTCAACTAGCAGGAAGCGCAGTTTGCCGGGCGGCATAGTTGCCAGGAGTCGCAGCATCAGGGACTGAACGGCCTGGGCAGCCGTGGCTTTGGCTGCGCCGGAGGCTTTGAGCAACACGTTGTCACCACCGACAAGAGGGAGGAGAGCAGGTAAGGTAAGACGATGCCATTGCCCAGCCTCCACCAGTTGGCCGATGCGAGTGAACGTAGGAACACTGCCCTCTGCCGCTGGCGCCCATGACCTCCAGAGCATATCATCCCAGGGGACAGCCAGTAGGCCACCGGACTGATGGAGAGCCTTGGCGTCCTCAATCAGCCCCGGAATCACCGATTCATAGTCCCCGTGAGCCTCAAACACGACCTGATCGTAGCGAGTTTCGGCCTCGGTCACATGGTGTTCATGCTGCTGGGTTGCCCGGTGCAATTGGCGCTCGTATGCGGAGCGAGCCTCGGCTATGGCTTGCTGGTAGCCACCTTCTGCAGCTGAGACTCGCTGCTGATACTCCTCTTCTACCTGCTCCAGCCAACGGTCGTGCCAGAATTCAACATCGGCTACAGCCTGCACCAAGCGAGTGACCTGAGATTGGAACTGTTGGATCGATTCACGTTCGGATGCCATGAAAGACCTCCAATACAACATCGCCCACGGCCTATCTTACTTCCCACAGCTTCACTGTCTTGTCATAGCTCCCCGAGGCCAATGTCTTGCCGTCGGGGGAGAAGGCCACGCTATACACGTCACCCGTATGCCCGCTGAGAGTGCGCAGTTCCCACCCGCTAGCCACCTCCCACAGCTTCACTGTCTTGTCATCGCTCCCCGCGGCCAGGGTTTGCCCGTCTGGGGAGAAGGCCACGTACACCCGGGCCCCATGCCCGCTGAGAGTGCGCAGTTCCCACCCGCTGGCCACATCCCACAGCTTTACCGTCCCGTCTCTGCTCCCCGAGGCCAGGGTCTGCCCGTCGGGGGAGAAGGCCACGCTACTCACGTCATTCACATGCCCACTTAGGGTGCGCAGTTCCCGCCCGCTAGCGATGTCCCACAGCCTCACCGTGTTGTCAACGCTCTCCGATGCCAGTGTCTTCCCATCGGGAGAGAAGGCCACGCTATAAAGCCAGATCGTAACCCCCCTGCCGAAGACACGTACCTCCCGCCCGCTGGACACATCCCACAGCCTTACCGTCCCGTCATTGCTCCCCGAGGCCAGGGTCTGTCCGTCTGGGGAGAAGGCCACGCTACTCACGTCATTCACATGCCCACTTAGGGTGCGCAGTTCCCGCCCGCTGGACACATCCCACAGCCTTACCGTGTTGTCATAGCTCCCTGTCCCTGAGGCCAAGGTCTTGCCGTCGGGAGAGAAGGCCACGCTACGCACCCAGCCCGTATGCCCGCTGAGGGCACGTACCTCCCGCCCACTGGACACCTCCCACAGCTTCACTGTCCTGTCACCGCTCCCTGAGGCCAAAGTCTTGCCGTCGGGAGAGAAGGCCACGCTATACACGTTACCCGTATGCCCGCTGAGAGTACGCGTAGTGGCTACATCGCCCTGCAACCAGAGTTCACCGTAACGGATTGCCAGGGCCTGGCAAAGCTCAGGTGAGGCGGCAATCACATCCAAGATGTCCCTGTTAGGAAGGTTCTAGCCTATTCAGTTGTAGGATAGCCTCGGCTGCTGTGCTCCATTGCTCTGCTTCAAGAGCCGCCACCGCTGGCCGGTAGTAACTCTCACGCAACAAGGTCTGGGCATCCTTGTAATTACTGTCTAGGGAGATCAACTGCTGCAACTCGGCACGTGCTTTCTCCCATTCCCCTGCGTCAAGGGCCGCAACCGCTGCTCGGTAGTGACTCTCGCGCAGCAAGGTCTGGGCATCCTTGTAGTCACTGTCTAGGGAGATCAACTGCTGCAACTCGGCCCGTGCTTTCTCCCATTCCCCTGCGCCAAGGGCCGCGACCGCTGTTCGGTATGTTCGTTTGATCCGCCATTCCTGGTACCCGAGAAACCCTGCCGCTGCCAGAAAGAGTATGGCAATAACAGCGAGGGCGGCCAGCAGGCCACGCCGCGATGCCGCCGCTTTCCGCGATCTTTGCAATGCCTCGACGCTGCGCTGAATGCGCTTGGAGGCATTGGTGGACACAGAGACAGAACGGACCAGTTCCTGGGCCGGGTTAGCGCCAGAGCGCGGTGTGGTAGGAGAGGGTCTGGTCTGCTTCAGCAAGCGTTGCAGGCCGGCCTGGGCCATAGCGGCTTGAGCTGTCTCCTTGGCTTTGCAGGCTTCGGCTAGTTGGGTAGGGGCCACCTGGCGCGCCTGGTTCAAGTCGGTGTCGGCGGCCAGTTGCTCAGCCTTGCGGCGAGCCTCGGCGTCGGCTTCGGCTTTGGCCCGTTGCGTTTCGGTTTCCTGCCGGACCTTGCTCAAGGCTGCATCGGCAGACTCGCGCTCGGCTTTGCGGCGGGCCTCAGCGTCAGCCTCAACCTGGGCACGCGTGGCTGTGGCCTGGCGGAAGCTACGTAGGATTTCACGTTGGCGTTGCAAAAGGTCAAGTTCGGACATAGTTCACCTCAGACCGCTCTCAACAGACTCTGTCTGGACTAGTCGTTCGGCGGGTGCCAGCCTG
>JACNHM010000125.1 GCA_014383605.1 Chloroflexota bacterium | reverse complement strand
CTAAGGGTCCGCAAAAGAATAACTTCCCGACACGATGTCATTGCGAGCGTTTTTTTGCGAAGCAATCCCCACGTTTGTCTAGGAAGGAGATTGCTTCGTCGCAAAAAGCGCTCCTCGCAATGACACGATTGGGGAACTTATTCATTTACAGGGACTAAGCGGCGAGGATGGCCTGTATCTGTTGTCCCTCGAGGGTCTCCATCTGCATCAGCTGCTCGGCGAGTTCCGTCAGTTTGTCGCGGTAGGTGAGGATGATGTCCCTGGCCCTGGCAAAAGCCTCTTCCACGATGTGGCGGACTTCTTCATCAATTTGCTGAGCTACCTCTTCGCTGTAGTTCCGCTGCCCGCCGATCTCCCGCCCCAGGAAGACCAGTTCCTCTTTCTGCCCGAACACCATCGGCCCCAGCTTCTCGCTCATGCCGTACTCGGTCACCATCCGCCGCGCCAGTTTCGTCGCTTGTTCCAGATCGCTGGCCGCGCCGGTGGTCACGTTTTCGAAGACGATCTTCTCCGCCGCCCGGCCGCCCAGCAGCCCGGCGATCTGGTCCTTGAGCCGCAAGCGGCTCTGCAGGACGCGGTCTTCTTTGGGCAAAGGCATGGTGTAGCCCAGTGCCAGGCCGCGGGAGACGATGGATACCTTGTGCACGGGGTCGCAGTGGGGGAGCTTGGCGTGCACCAGCGCGTGCCCTGCCTCGTGGTAGGCGATGATCTCCTTCTCCTGATCCGAGATCAGCCGGCTCTTGCGCTCCGGCCCGGCGATCACCCGCTCCACCGCTTCCTGCAAATCCTCCATGCCGATGGCCTTCTTGCCCCGCCGCGCCGCCAGGATGGCCCCCTCGTTCACCAGGTTCTCGATGTCCGCGCCCACGAACCCTGGCGTGCCCCGCGCCAACACGCCCAAGTCCACGTCCGGCGCCAAGGGCTTGCCGCGCACGTGCACCTGCAGAATGGCCTCCCGTCCCCGCATGTCGGGCCGATCCAGCAGCACCCGGCGGTCGAATCGTCCCGGCCGCAGCAGGGCCGGGTCGAGGATGTCGGGACGGTTGGTGGCGGCCAGGATGATGACGTTGGTGTCGGTGTCGAAGCCGTCCATCTCCACCAGGATCTGGTTCAGGGTCTGCTCCCGTTCGTCGTGGGAGCCGCCCAGGCCGGCGCCGCGGTGGCGGCCCACGGCGTCGATCTCGTCCACGAAGACGATGCAGGGGGAGTTGCGCTTGGCCTGGGCGAAGAGGTCGCGCACGCGGCTGGCGCCGACGCCGACGAACATTTCGACGAACTCGGAGCCGGAGATGGAGAAGAAGGGGACGCCGGCCTCGCCGGAGACGGCTTTGGCCATGAGGGTTTTGCCGGTGCCGGGAGCGCCGACGAGGAGGACGCCTTTGGGGATGCGTGCGCCGAGGGCGGTGAACTTCTGGGGTTCCTTGAGGAATTCGACGACTTCTTGCAGTTCTTCTTTGGCTTCTTCCACGCCGGCGACGTCCTGGAAGGTCACCGTGGGCTTGTCGCCGGTGAACATGCGCGCCCGGCTCCTGCCGAAGGAGATGGCCTGATTATTGCCCCCTTGGGCCTGGCGCAGCAAGACGAAGACCAGAACGCCGATGAAAAGGAGGGGAAGGAAGTTGAGAGCCAGAGAGAACCATCTGGTCATGGGGCCGGGCGTCTTGACCTCCAGCTCGAAATCCGCCAGTCGCTCCGCGGGCACGCCCAGCGCCAGCAGGGTTTCCGGCACACTCATGCCGGGCTCCTTGCGCGATATGACAGGCGTCTTGCTGCGCTTGCGCAGCACCGATAGATCGTCGTCCTCCGTAATGGTGATAGAAGCGATGTCCCCGGCCGCGGCCCACCTGGCCACGGTGGTGATTTCCACCTCTTGGGGGCGCTCAGTGGGCGGAAACAAGCCAAAGAAGAGCGCCACCACGGCGATAAGAATCAACAGATAGACAAACCCATTTCTTCGCCAATCCGAACTCACGTTAACCTCCAGGGGGTGGTACATTGGTAGACTGGTAAACCGGTACATTGGGAAATTGGTAGATTGGTAGATTGGTAAACCGGTACATTGGGAAATTGGTAGATTGGTAGATTGGACGCAACTATTCAGGCTCCCGCCGGACAGCCATGTCCGGCGGCTTGGCTGACCAGATACCATCCGAACCAGTCTGCTCTTGGCCTGGACTTGACAGTCCAGGCCGAGCAGGCTCAGTAGTTTCCCAATCTACCAGCTTCCTAATCTACCGGTCTACCAAACTACATTATACCAAACATCTCCGCCCTGCGCCACTTAAGATCGTGCCTCTAGTACTCCTCCCGTCCCATGACCATCAGCGCCAGGGCCAGGGCCTCGCCCGCTTTCTCCAATTGCTCTGCCGAGATGTTTTCCAGCGTATCCGTGGGCCGGTGGCTGACTTCGTCCCAGCCCACCATGCTCAGGGTGATGTTGGGCGCCTCGTCGGCGCTGTCGAAGGCGCTGCCCTCGTCGAAGACCACCTCCAAGTCCAGCCGGTCCGCGCCGCGCTGCGTGCGCACGTCCACGCGGCGGGCGGCATCCTCGAAAACGTTGACCAGTCGCTGGCTGCCGCCGGCTGAAAGCTCCAGCACCGGTTCTGTGCCGTGGCCCAGGCCGCGCAGATAGATCACCGCCTGGAGCTTGTAGGCGCTGGAGAAGCCTTTCTTGGCCTGCAGAAAGGTGATCGGTTCTATTCGGCGGCCATACCCCAGCCCGTGCGGTGTGCCTTCGCCGGCGTAGGCGACGAACAGGAAGGTTCTGTAGGGTGTGTATTCCTGCTCCTGCAGCGTGCGGATGGCTTCCAGCATCACGGCCACACCGCTGGCGTTATCGTTGGCACCCGGGTAGGGGTTGCCAGCGGCGTCGTTGCCCACGCCGTCGTACTGGGCCACGATCATGATCAGTTGATCGTCCATCTGGGTTGCGGCACCGGCACCCTCGATGCGGCCGCGGGTGCCGGGCATGTGGCCGATGACGTGTCGCACCGGCACTTTTTCGTGCACGGTTCCCGTGATCTCCGAGGAGACCTTGACCGGCACCGGAAGCACCGCCACCTCGTCAAGCCCCAGAGTCTTCTCTGCCTGACGCAGGCTCTCCGCCGTCTGCCCTGTGCCAGCCAGCAAGCGATCGGCCAGTCCTTCGCTGATCCAGAAGGCTGGCGTCTCGCCGCCGATCTCCCGGCCAGTGCCGAAGATGGTATACGTGGGGTTGGAGATGGGCATCATCTCTCGCCAGGCAAGCCTGGTTTCGTCGTCGGTGACGATGAGGATGCCCTGTCGGGCTTGATCAATGACAACGTTGGGCATGTGTGCTTCCGAGAGCAGGAGCAGCACATCGTTGGCTGTGTCCACGTCCTCCAACGCTGGGTAGGCGTGGCGGAGGAATGTCCACCGCTGGCTCAAGCGGCCCAGGCCCAGCCAGCGCACCGTGGCCTCGGTCTGGCCCAGGTTGCGATACTGTCCCACGTATTCGGCGAAGTCTTCCCGATACACGGGGGGCGGGCCTCCATCGTGTATCTCCAGCTTGGGCAGCGCATCCAACGTTGTGTAGTCGTAGGATTTGGTCTGGAAGTAGGCGCCGGCCTGGCCGGCGGTCTGGAGGCCCCAGCGCTCGAATTGGGCGGCGATGTACTCGGCCGCCGCCTCCTGGCCAAGGGAGCCTGGAGAACGTCCCTCCAGAGCCGGGTCTGCCAGCACCTGCACGTGGGCCAGGGCCTGTTGGCCGTCGAAGGCCTCCACATACTGCCGGTAGTAGATGCTCGGCCCCACGTACTGCCCCGCCCATTGGATGCCCAGGACGAAAACAAGGGCCGCAGCCACGGTGCTGCGGTTGATCACCCGCGTGAAGCCCACGCCGACCCGCTCGATCATGCGCCGCAGCCCCTCGCCGAAGAGGTTGAAGGCCAGGATGGCCAGGGCAA
>JACNHM010000344.1 GCA_014383605.1 Chloroflexota bacterium | reverse complement strand
GGCTAAAGCCGTCGGGCTGAAAGGACAAAGCCCTTCGGGCTGATAATATTTCTTAGCCCCGCAGGGGCTTCGCTCTCTCAGCGCGGGGCTTCCAGCCCCGCTCCTCCCAAGTCAACATCTCCTGATACACCCGGAACGTGGCTGCGGCCACCTGCGCCTGGGTGTAGTGAGCCAGCACCCGCTGCCGGCCGCGGCGGGCCAGGTCGGCGCGCAGGTCGGCATCGTCCAGGAGCCGGGCCAGCCGCTCCCGCAGCGCGGCCACGTCGCCCTCGGGGAAGATCAGCCCCGCCCCGCCGACGACGTGGGGGATCTCGCCGCAATCGGAGCCGACGACGGGCACGCCGCAGGCCATGGCCTCCACCAGCACCCGCCCGAACTGCTCCTTCCAGTTGCGCTGCCTGCGCGAGGGCAGCACGAGCACGTCCAGCGAGCGGTAGACCTCGGGCATCTGCGTGGAAGGCAGCCGGCCCAGGAAACGCACGCGGTCGGCGATGCCCAGCTCCCCGGCCAGCGCTTGCAAACGTGCTTTCTCCGAACCCTCGCCCACAATCACCAATACCCAATATCCAATACCCACCCCAGCCACAGCCCGCAGCAACAGGTCCACCCCCTTTTCCGGCACCAGCCCACCCGCATAGCCAATAACCAATCCCTGATCTCTAATACCCAATACCTGCTCACCAGGCGAGAAGATCTCCGGATCCACACCGAACTGCGGGATGACGCTGACCGGCCCGGCATACCCCTTGGCTCGCAGCACGGACACCGCCTCGTGGTTGCCGGCGATAGCCTGGGCGGTGTGGCGGAAGTTGTAGCGCTCGAAGCAGCGAAAAGGCGGCGGATAGCGGCGATAGAGGTTCTGCCAGGCGAAGAAGCAGGCGGGAACCCCGAGGCGGCCAGCCAGGCGCATGGCCTGCCAGGTGGCCAGGTTGTAGGGCTCCTCGTCCACGTGCAGGAGATCGGGGCGCAAGCGGCGCAGCAAGCGGCCCAGGCGGGGGTAGAAGTGCAGGTGAAAGTGCCCGTTGAGGGCCAGGGGAGTGACCAGCAGATCGTAGCCGGCGGTGTGCACCCGCTCCAGTCGGGTGACGCCGCGGCTATCCCGCCAGGAGGGCGGGACGATGACCGTCAGCGCCACGCCGGGCAGGCGCGCCAACTCCTCCAGCTTGCGCTGGTAGGTGCCGACGATGCACGCTTTGGAGATCATCACCACACGCATGAGAATGGCCTCGCGTCACGTTGACTGCGAGGCCATTATACCCTGCATGGCTGTGTTTGACAACTATGACAACGAATTCAGGGTTTGTCGAACAGCCCCGCCCTCCTTCGCAGCTTCGCAGCCCAATGCTTGAACAGCACTAGACCTCAACGGAGCCACGGGCGGGCTTCAACTGTCGTCGAAGCAATAGCGGCCCCAACAGATCCATGAGCCAGCCGAGATACAACTCAACCCAAGGAACGAGCCCAAGCAAGCGGGGCACGTAAACGATCCTGACGGGTTTTCTGAGCAAGGTCCAGATCCGGTTGGCTACTGCTTCCGGCTTCACAGCAAACTTCTCGGCGGGCATGCGCAGGCCAGCAGACAGGCTGGAAGCGACATCGTAGAACTCCGTTGACACTGGACCCGGCTTGACCACACTCACATGAACATTGCTGCCTCGCAACTCGCGGTAGAGAGACGTGGTGAAGGTATCCGTGAAAGACTTGGTCGCACTGTAGACTGCGACGCCCTGGCTCGGCAAACTGCCAGCAATGGATCCAACATTGATGATGTGACCACTGTTGCGCTCTTTCACATCCTGCAGAAACAGCAGCGTCAGATGAACGACGGCGGCCATATTGATCCGCATCATCTGCAGGGCGAGCGTCCACGGCATTTCAGCGCCAAATCCGTACCAGCCAATACCAGCGCTGTTGATGAGCACATCTGCTGTGCCATAGACAGTGCGGACTTCCTCAACGACGCGCAAGCGATCCTGCTCGTCTGTGAGATCGGCGGCGATCACCAGCGCCTCTCCGCCAGCCTTCCGTATCCGAGCCGCCAGGTCCTCCAGACGATCCTTTCGCCTGGCCACCAGCACAACCTTGAGCCCCTCCTGAGCCAGTTTCTCGGCCGTTGCCGCGCCTATGCCGCCTGATGCACCAGAGATGATCGCCACTTTCCCTCGCCAGTCCGCCCTCGCCTTTCTCGCCTCCTTCAGGTAAGAGGATTTCTCCAGAAGCCAACGACGCACCAGAGGGCGAAACAGCCGTATCAGATGCCGCCGGGTGCCCACCCGCTCGACCAGGTCACGAACGTAGTCGCCCAGATCGCGCTGCTGATAGCCGAGCAGCCGCTGGCTCTCGGCGGTGTCCAGCCAGTCCGTGGGGAAGGGCGTCGTGCCGAAGGCCTCGTCCGGCAGCATACCCAAGCCCATCGCTCCCAGGATCTGTTCGGTCATCTCCCTGTAGACGTACTGGCAACGGGGGCCGCCGCCGATCAGCAGGATCTTTCCCCAAACATCTTCGCTGCGGACACCGTTGGCAATGGCCAGCCCCACGTCCCGCCTGTGCACGTACTCCATGCGGTTGTTCAGAGGAACGTCGAACATGCCGGCATCCAGGATCATGGTGATGGGCAACGTGGCCGCCAGGCGGAAGATGCTCCACTCCAGCCGCGACTCCCGGACCATGCGCTCGCAGGCGATCTTGTGCTGGCTGTAGTGCTCGATGGGCTGCACGGGATCGTGCACCGTGCGGGGCGGTCGTTGATGTTGCGTGCGCCCGTAGACGTGACAGGATGAGGTGAAGATGAGCCGGGGCGGCTTCGGCTGCGCCTCCATGGCCTGGATAAGATGGCCCGTGCCGCCAACGTTGATCTCGTGTGCCCAGTCGGGCCGGCTCTCGCACTCCACGCCGGTAGCCGACAGCTTGGGGATGATGAAGGCCAGATGCACCACCACGTCCTGACCCTGCACCGCCGCGGCCACGTCCTCCGGACGCCGCAAATCCCCCCACATCACCTCCACCTGCCCCTTGAACTTGCGGGCCGCCCTGGCGTTGGCCCGCGTCTTGAGGTCAAAACAGCGCACCGTGTGGCCCTGTCTGATCAGCTCTTCCAGTGCGCTCCTTCCAACATTACCAAAAGCTCCTGTCAACAACACGTTCATGTGTCTCTATTTCTCCATTTTCAGATTTTCCAGCAGCATCCGTATGCTCTCCTGTGCGACCTCTCCCCAGTCGGCTCCGTGGGGATCGAGCAAGCCTTGCAGCACCAACCCCACGGCCACGGAGACGATGAGATGCGCCGCCAGCTCCGGATCAACGGGGCGTAGCGTGCCTTCGGCGATGCCGGCTTCAATCATGGCGGTGAAGAACGTCCGATAGCGCCGATAGGGGGCGATGGTGGCCTGCCAGATGTCCGGATCGCGTGCCGCCCGGTTCCAGAACTCCAGGAACATGGGCAACTGCCCGCTGGCGGCCTGGAAGACCTGGCCCACCATCCCCGTCATCTGCATCAGCGCCTCAGGCGCGGTCGCAGCCTGATCCCGCGTGGCCTCCAGCAGCGTGTCCAGGCCGGACAGCCAGTTCTCCAGCAGCTCCAGAAAGACGGCCTGCTTGCTGGGGAAGTGGTGGTAGAAGCCGCCCTTGGTCACGCCGGCGCGGCGGCAGATCTCCGCCACGCCGGTGGCGTCGTAGCCGTGGCGGGCGAAACATTCCTGCGCCGCCTGCAGGATGCGTTCCCGCGTCGCTTCCCCTCGCCGTTGCGCGCCCATCTTTCCCTCCTCACAGAAAATACCGACCGGTCGGTCTGATATTACCACCGATTCGCCGCCTTGTCAAAAGCGGCCAGCCGCTTTCGCGAAATCACCCAGGTGCACCCAGGTGCAACGCACTTCCCAAGTGCGTTGCACCTGGCCAACCGCTACGGAGATGCTCCACAAGCATCGCC
>JACNHM010000127.1 GCA_014383605.1 Chloroflexota bacterium | reverse complement strand
CCGAAGAGGGCCAGCAGCAGCGCCAGGGGCGAGGCGATCTCGGTCAGCAACAGCCTCGCCTCTTCCCGCAACCCGTTCGCCATTCCCCCCAATCGCACGGCCAGCGACAGCCCGCCCTCCGTTGGCGGCTGCCGCAGCAGCTCGTTGCGGAACAGGAAGGGACCGGCCGGCTCGCCCTCGGCAGTGAGGCCGTAGGCCGCCTCGACGTAATCCAACCCCGCCGCCATGCGCTGGGTGGTGACGAAGTTGGGCACACTCTTGGTCTCCCACACGAAACGCCCCGCCTGCCCGCTCAGCCAGACGACGTAGGGCACGGCCAATAGTGCAAACACAGCTAACGCAACGACTATCTGCCGCAGGGGAGCGGTAATTTCGGATTGCTGATTGCGAATTTCGGATTCCGCAATCCGCAATCCGCAATCCGCAATCAACAGCGCCACGAAGATGACCAGGTAAACCGCCCCTTCGTGTCGCGTCAGATAGGCCGTGCCGAAGCAAAGCCCCGCCATCGCTGCCGCTGTCCATTTGCCGCCGCTCAAGGCCGCCCAACCACAACACAACCCGCACCAGACCAGAAAGCTGTAAGTGGTCTCACTCCACACGCGGGCGGCGTAAACGATGAGCAGGGGATGACCGGCCATGAACAGCGCGGCGAAGAGCCCCGCCGCGCGGCGTCCGCTCAGCTCCCGCGTCAGCCAGTAGACGGGCAACGGCAGCAGCGCCCCCAGGATCAGCGAGAGCAGCCTCCCCGCCCAGAGCGCGTCCATCCCCAGCCGGATCAGGCCGGAGATCAGCAGCGGGTACAACGGCGGCACAAAAAAATCCCGCACGCCCAGAATGCCGACGTAACCCCGTCCGGCCGCCAGGTTGCGGGCAATTGTAGCATAGGTCGTCCCTTCGGTCAACACCACCTGAGCAGCCAGGAAGCGGGGCAACCGCACTGCCAGCGCCAGCAGAACGATGCCGGTCAGGCACAAAAGGTTTTTCTGCTTCATCCTTGCCCAGCCACCAACTCGTAGTCCCCCAGCCATCGGTTCCAGGGCAGCTTGTCCTTCGCTGCGTTGACTAACCGTTCGTCTGCGGTCCAGAACTCACAACCCAGTATCTCGGCCAGCGCCTCATCCACGCGCTCCTCTCGCAATTCCCTCAGCAATTCCGTAGAGTCGGGAAGGGGGCCGCCTGCCCGAGCGGCGGACGCGCTGCCGCAGCGCGTCCGCCTGAGCCAGCCAGGCCGCCTGTTCAGCCTTGCGAGCCTCACGATCTTCTCGCAGTGATTCCAACAGTCGCAGGTCTTCGACGCTGACGACCGCTGCCTTTGGCTTGCCTCGAAAGAGCAGCAGGAACCGCTCCTTACCATAGGCTGCGCGGTTGACCACGTCAGCAAGGTTGTTCTTGGCCTGGGTTATACTCACCGTCGTCGTGTTCATTCTCAACCCTTATAGACCCTTTTGGCTTTTGTGGCCATTTTATCACATAAAGGCATTTGGAGGCAACATGACCCATGGCCTATGGTACATTGGTAAATTGGGAAACTGGTAAATTGGGAAACTGGGAAACTGGGAAACTGGTGAATTGGGCTTGTGGACCAATCTACCGGTTTCCCAATCTACCAACCCACCAACCTACCAATCTACCAATCTACCAATCTACCAATCTACCAATCTACCGATTCCCCACCACCGGCGGCAGCGTGGTGAAATCCAGCGGCGCCTCGGCCCCTTGCAGCCGCTTGGGCAGCACGAAGCAGAAACGACTGCCCTGCGGCGCATTGTCCTCCACCCAGATGCGCCCCCCGTGGTGCGCCACGATGTGCTTGCTGATGGTCAGCCCCAACCCCGCGCCGCGATACGACCGCTCCGCCCCGCTGTCCACCTGGTAGAAGCGATCGAAGATCCGCTCCCGCTCCGTGAGTGGCACACCAATCCCCGTATCGCTGACCGTAACCTGTATCTCGTCGCCCAGATCCGCCCCCTCGACGGTCACCTGGCCCCCGGCGGAGGTGAACTTGACCCCGTTCTCCACCAGATTGGTCAGCACCTGCTCCAGGCGCAGGCGATCTCCTTCCACGACAGGGAAATCCGGCGCCAGCCGGTTATGCAAAGCCAGCTCCTTCTCCTGCGCCAACGGGGCCAGCTTGTCCACCACCCTGGCCGCCAGGGCCGGCAACGCCACCTCCTCCACGTACAGCTTGACCTGCCCCGATTCCAGGCGCGAGAACTCCAGGAGATCGTTGATCTGCCGCTGCAGGTGATCCGTCTGCTGCCTGACCGTGCTCAGGAAATCGCGCTGCAGCTCGTTGATGGCCCCCGTCTTGCCCATGAGGATGATGTCCACAAAGCCCTTGATGGAATGCAGCGGCGTCTTGAGCTCGTGGGAGACCACGGAGAGGAAGTTGGACTTCATCCGCTCCAGTTCCTTCTGCGTCGTGACGTCCCGCAGCACGGCCACCACCCCTTGCACCCGGCCGTCCTCGGCCACCAGCGGCGACGCCAGAGCCTGGTATGTGCGCGTCGGCCTCTTTCCGGGCGCTTCCAGCTCGATCTCCCGCATCGCCTCCTCGCCGCTGTCGCGCGTCGCCCGCAACAGATCGAGCAAGGGGCTGCCCGGCAGCAGTTGCGCCAGCGCCCCTCCCAGTTGCGGCATCCCCTCCCAGGCAAATATGCGCGCCGCCACGCCGTTCATCATCAGCAACTGCAACTGCGGATCGGCGACCAACACGCCGTCGCGGATGCCCTGCAGCACCGTTTCCAGCTCCCGGCTCTTCTCCCACGTCTCCTGGTACAGACGAGCTTTCTCGATGGCCGTGGCCGCGAAGTAGGCAAAGCTGGCGATGAGCTGTCGCTCCTTCTCGTCGAACGTGAAATCGGAGCGCCCGTCGGCCAGGTACAGCGCGCCGATGAGCCGGCCGCGCACCACCAGAGGGCTCACCAGGCAGGTGCGGGTATCCCAGATCCTCTGCAGCGGATGCAGCGGCCCGCGGGGGTCGAAGCTCACGCCGTCGGCGACGACCACGCTGCCCTCCCGCAAAGCCTGCACGTCGCTCGCCGTCTCTGCCAGCGGCAGGTGCAGCCCAGGGAACGCTTCGCTGCGCGGCCCGCTGGCCGCAGCTCCCACGAGGGAATGCCCATCCTCATCCAGCAGCGCCACAGCACAGTGGCTGCTGTCCGAGAGGTCGGCCAGCCGGTTGACGATGAGCTGCAACGTCTCCTCCAGATGCAGGGTCGAGGAGAGCGTGCGGGCCACCTCGTGCAGGGCGCGCAGTTCCAACACACGGGCGCCCAGGTCCGTGGCCGTGCGCTGCAACACCTGAGTCTTCTGGGCCAGGTCCGCTTCTTGCTGGGCCAGGGCCGCGTCCAGGCCGGCGATGCGCTGCTGCCGCCGCGCCAGCAGCGCTCCGGCGTAGGCACTGCCCAGCACCACAGCCATCAGCGCCACATAGCGCAGCAGAAAGGCGGGATCGAGCAGAAAGGCCAGGCTGCGGCGGGCGCCGAACAGCGCGCCGACGTACAGCGGGCCACAGAGCGCGGCGACGAGCGGCGGCGCCCACCGTCCCGGCAGTGTCAAGGCCGCCTTGAGCGCCACCAGCCCGTAGAGCAAGGCCAGGGGGCCGGATAATGCCACGTAGCGGGCGACGAGATCGCTGACGAAGAGAAGGTCCAGGCCATTGCTCAGCCAGAGCAGCCACACCCCCGTGTCCCCTCCCCGGGCCGGCAGAAGTCCCAGAACGGTGAAAACCAGGGTCACCGAGCCATAGAGCAACAGGGGCAGCGGCGGGCCACCAATGAAGGCCGCCCGTCCCCCCGTCAGCCAGAGCGCCAGGCCCACGGCGAGCAGCACCCATGTGCAGGCCAGCCCTAAGCGCCGCTCGTTGGCGGCGAGCGCCGCCCCCTCCGGTTGCCGAATCGAGAAAACCTCAGCCATCGCTCGACCTCG
>JACNHM010000326.1 GCA_014383605.1 Chloroflexota bacterium | reverse complement strand
GCCTTAGCCCCATCTCACAGAGCTATTTGGCCATGCCCTTCAAAGCATTGTACACCGGCCGCGGGCCCCAGCCGCTGTCCACGATGCCCCACTGTCCCATCTCCGAGCCAGAGGCCACCACCTCGTAGTTGAGGTTCCAGAGGAAAGCCGGGCCGACAAAACCCCAGTTCTTCATCATCTGATACGCCCGCACGGTGAAGTCAGCCTGCTCTTGCAGCGTGTTGTCGGCGGCGTACTCGTAGTGCTGCACCGGCGAGGAGCTGGAGGCCCAGCCGAACTCCGTCGGCCAGAGGCACTTGTTGCCTGCGCCGTAGGCGACCAGGTAGTTGCGAAACCCTTCCATGGTGGAGCGGAAGCTCCAGCTATGGTGCTTGTTGTCCGATGGGCCGCGGAAGATGGCCGTGGGATCGTTGACCTGATCGTACTTCACATCGGGGGGCACGTTGTAGCCACTGGGATGCACACCCACGGCGTCGCAGTACCTGGCCATTCCCGCTTTCAGCATCTGCTCCAGGAAGATGAAGTCATCCACTGCGGCAGGCGGCGACCCGCCCGTGGGCGTCAAGGCGCCGCTGATGACGATGGCCCCGGGGTCTTGTGCCTTGATAGCCTGGTAGGCCGCCTGCAACAAGCGCACGTAGCGAGCCGCGTCGAACGGTTCATAACCCCACTCGTAGCCTATGTTCTGCTCGTTCCAGACCTCGTATGCATGTACTCTGCCCTTGAAGTGCGCGGCCATCTGGCCCATGAAGTTGCCATAGGTGTTGGGGTCCACAGGAGGGCCTTCGTCGCGGCAGCCGTAGGCGGGGTCGCGTGCCCAGCAAGGCGCTTTGGGCACGCTGAGCATGACCTTGATGCCGTTGGCATTCATGGTGTTGACCATGTTGTCCACCCAGCCCCATTGGAAGTTGCCCTGCTGGGGCTCGATTTCCTCCCACGGGACTTGCTGCTTGAACCAATTGAAGCCCAGGTCCCTGATGGCGTCGGCCACACGCTGCGGCTCGTAGCGGGCCTCGCCCTGAATGCCGTAACCAAAGGCACAGGCGCCACTGGCGGGCGGCGGTGAAGCGGGCTGCTGCGGCGCGGGCGTCGGCGTGGGCGGGATGTTAGCTGCCACGGCCACGACGCCGGTCGGGCCCTGGGTTGGCGACAGATCGGCCTTGATCCACACCTGCTTGCCATCCACGCAGCACACCTGCCACCAGGTGCCATCGGGGTTCTTGGCCACGATCTCCAGCGTCTGGCCAGCCTGCACCTGGCCGGCTCGGGCATAGTTGGTGCCCGGGCCAGCGCGCACGTTGTACGTGCCATTCACCACGACCTGCGGCTTGTTCGGTGTGGGCGTGGGCACAGGGGTAGGAGTAAACTCTGGCGTCGGCGTGGGCGTCGGCGGCATGGGCGTCGGCGTGAGGGTCGGCGTGGCCGTGGCCACGCTCAGGGCGATGGCCTCGGCGCTGGCCACCGGCTGGCCGCGATCGGCCAGGCCCGCTTCCACGCGCAACTCCCCGCCCGCCTGCTCTGGCGCTGAGAAGCTGAAGGTGCGATCGCCCAGAGGCCGCTGCTCGACAGCTACGGTGCTGCCATCAGCGCCGGTCACCTTCCAGGCCAAAGCATAGTTGCTAGGGCTCGGTGAAGCAGCCCCCTCCTGGAAGCGGCGCGCCAGATCCCAGATCTCCGGATCGCTGGCGGAGGCCAGCAGGTGCTGCAAGGTAAGGCCGCGCAGGTGGTAGCGCTCGGCCAGTGACATCTTCTGGGCCAGGCTGGCGGCATTCTCCAGCCACACCGTGCGGGTGTCGCCGGCATTGTCCCGGTACTGGTAGCTGTAGGTGCCCAACACCTCGTCGTAGATCAGTCCGCTCGTCTGCCGCTCGCTGAGCATGGTCAGGTTCACCGGCTGACCCGGAACGACCACCGGCTCGGCGCTTTGGATCTGCCCCTGCAGCGGGAACAGAGCCTCGTCGTATCCCTTCAGCAGCAGGTACTGTCCGGCCTTTTCCACGCTGCGCGCCGGCAGCACCAGTTGGATTTTGCCGCGCTCGACCTCGCCTACCATCCAGCTTAGCAGCGCCTCCATCTGACCGCCCGGCGCATAGCTGCGGGGGTCCACGATGGCCGAAATGTCCACCACATCGGCGGCGCGGCCCAACGCCCGCCAGTCATAGCCGCCGGTTTCCCAGCGATCGGCAGCGATCTGGAAAGGTGCTTCGACCCGCACCGCGAGCTGCTTGCCCTGCGCGTGCAGACGCTCGGCCAACTCGCTCACGAAGGCCGTGTACTCCGCCCGCAGCGCCGGGTCGACACCCCGGTAGTCCAGATCCACACCCGCGTAGAGGCTGCCCACAACCAGCGCTTCGATGGCCGCGATGTGCGCTTCCTGCTGCTCGCGGCTGACCAGCAGGTTGTTGACGAGATCGGTGCGCACCGTGCCATCATCGTACCAGTTGCGCAGCGTGGGCACCACGGCATAGGAGACGTCGGCTGCTGCCTGGGGCAGCGATCCCCCATCCCCTTCGATACCGCCGCCGTCCCCCATGCTGAGGCCCGTGGCGTACACCTCCGTCAGGGCCTCGCCGCCGGCGGCCGGAACGCCGGCTCCGGCTGGCAGATCAGCAGCTACCCTCAGCGGGCGCGGGTTGGTCTGCATGACCATCACCGAAGCGGGCGTGTAGTCTAGCTGCGCCTCGATGAGATCATCTTCCAGGATGATTTGGCTGGGCAGCCATTCCCAGGCCTCGCCCTCAGCGTTCCAGGTGTACAGGTCCAGGGTCTCATGAGGCTCGGCGTCGTTGGGAACAGGCAAAGAAAACGTGACCGCCTCAGGCTCACGGCCTCGCACGCTGAGCACGTATAAGGGGCTCTTGGGAATGAGCCAGTTGGGCAGATTCTCCGCCGCAACGACCCACTCGCCGCCCGCGCTCCCTTCCAGGAAGCTCACCCTGGGGATGGTTTCCAGTTTGGCCTTGATAGGCTCGTTCAAACTGTCCGCCGCGAAAGTGGCCTGGGAGCCATCCGGGTCTACCACCGCGCCGCCGCCCCAGTCAATGGCCGTGTGACCGGCGCTGAGCACCCGATCCAGCCCCGAGATGGGCGGCAACAACACGGCAGCGATGATCAACAGGGGGATCAGCAGGAAGCTGAGCAGCCTGCTGCCCCATTCCCCGTCAAACACCCGCTCCAAACGGCTCAGAAAGGGGTTTTTCGTTATGTCCATGGCACTTTAATTTGCTCCTTTGGTGTCTTTTTCGTGGATAACCATAAGGTCAAGGCACAGCGACACCAGCCGCTGTCTTGGGAAAAGACAATCGCTATTCTAGCATAAGCAGCATGATCGCGCAAACGGGATGGCGTGTCAACCATGGGAAGCGAAAGCCCCAGAAGAAGGGCAAGAAGGCTCTCCTGGTGCGCATCCCCGTCTGGTGCAGTTGACAGGGCGTGTGAACGTGGTATACTTCGGTGCGCATCTGTTTTCTTCATGAGCGAGGAGTTTCTTGTGGATGTGGAACTGAGGCAACGCTTTCGTTTTTGGGCGGCGCGGCTAGGTCTCTGGCAACGCCGCTTCGTCGGCGATCCCGTGTCCACCCTGGCGGATCCCAGCCCCCGCCGCCGCTGGGAGATGGCCGCCGCGCTGGCCACGGCTCCCGTAGATCGGGACGAGATCATGACCCTGGTGGGCGCGCTGGCAGACAAGGAACCGTTCGTGCGCTGGCAGGCCGGTCAGTCCCTGGCCGCCCTGGGCAGCCGGGCGTCCCTGGAATCGCTACTGCAAGCTCTGCGCACGCCGCCGGTGGTTCGGCAGGCCGCAGCGGCGGAAGCGTTGGGCACGTTGGGGGATCAACGGGCCGTGCCGGCGCTGCTGGAGGCAGCCCGCAGCCAGAACGTGGGGCTGCGCGCCAGCGCCGTCGAGGCACTAGGCCACATCGGCACAGCGGACGCCGCCCCCTTGTTCCTGCAGATGCTGCGTGACGAGGCGGCGGGAGTGCGGCGGGCGGCCGCCTGGGCTCTGGGGAAGTTGGGCGACTCCTCGGCGGCGGACGCTTTAGTGGTGCGGCTGAACGACGAGCAGGAACACGTGCTGGTGCGGCGCAGCGCAGCCTGGGCCTTGGGCAGGATGCCTCTGAACGCCGCGGCCGTCGCCGAGCTTACCAAAGCCCTGGATGATCCAGATCCCCAGGTGCGCTGGTATGCGGCAAAGGGGCTGGGCCGCGGCGGGGACGCACCGCTCGACGAGACCACCGAAGCGGCCCTGCGTGCTCATTTGAATGACGAAGAACGAGCGCTGCATGGACCGGTCAGCGAGGCGGCTCAAAAGGCGCTGCGGCGGCTGCGCCTACGAGAGTGGTGGCGCAGACTCACGCCTCGCCGCAGTGGGCGTGAAAAGCAGGCATGAAACCTGAGCCAAAAGCTCAAAGCTGGGTGCTGAATAAGGTGGCTATCTTGGCAGCAACGGAGATGGTCAATCCCAAGATCCCAGTCACGCTGGATGTCGCCAACCTGGCCAAAATGGCCGACCAGAGGCAGATCAAAGACAATAAGGATCAACGTGGATTTGAGGGGTACGGAGGGCTTGTAGTAGCGACTTCAGTCGCTCTGTCTATGGCATAAGCGACTCAAGTCGCCACTACGAACCCAAAAAGCAACACCGGCCGAGCTCTTACCCCACGAATCCACGTTGAGCCGAAAAAGTTTTCACCACTGACAGAAGAGGTCATCCTGGACAGGATTATTAGAAGGTCAAGAAGAAGGTCGTATTGGCAGCGAGACATAATCATATCAGCCATTTTTGCCATCATTGGTTTTCTTCTTTCAAGGTTTTTGGGAGGATAGATGAGGTTACTTTCATCGTCGCCTCCCGCCCCGATTCCCACGAGACCAAGCTCCTCTCCATGGCCCAAGGGACGCTGCGGCGGCTTCGCCGGCGAGCCTGGTGGCACAGGCTTATGCCTCGCGGTCGTACCAGCAAGAGAGGGAACCGAAGCTCGCAACCGAATGCTTGCCAGGACTGAAAGACAACACAAGGCGCTCTGCAACATGTAGAAAGCGGGACAGTCCTTGATACCAGATTATAGCTTCCTGGACTGGAGCGGCAACATCGGCTTGAAGTTCAGATTTCCAGGCACGTCAAAGCACTTAATCTTCTCCGTGGCCTGTCCAGCGGAGTACTCCGAACTGCGTCGGGTGCTGCGGGACCTGCGGGCAAGTTTGGGTAAACGGTCGGATTATTACTTCCACTATACCAAATGCACACCCAGGGTGCGTCGAGCCCTCTTTGAAGCATCGGCCACGGTTCTGTTTCATGCCTCGGCGCTCATCGTGGATAAGCGAGCTCTGCCGACTGAATATGCCAAGATGACTGAGCCAGATTTCTATGCTTCCCTGATCGCTCACCTGGTCAGAGCGGCACCGCTGGAAAGCGTGTTAGCACGCCGGTTGCTAATTGACGCCGGACAAGGGAAGCTGACACCGCTGATCCGCCAGGTACGGGTGGAACTGTCCAAAGCTTCCCGGGAGCGAGGGATCGAACGCCCGCCGATCGTGCGGGGGGAGCCGGCGGCCAGGTGGGATGGTCTACAGTTGGCCGATATGATTGCCGGCGCACTGGCCGAGGGGGAGCGAGGCGGGATAGAGTATCTGGGAGCGTTCGGGGATAAGTTGACCGTGCTGCGGTACCCAGAACAAAGACCGCCGTAGCTATTCCGGCTTGATGCCGGACTCGCCCCCTTCTTGGCCTGTGCCGAGGGGGCTCTTTCGCTACGGCGGGAACAGTGAGCGCCACAAGGGCCCCGTTCTTTGTGGACAATGATAGCATAGATAAATAGAAGAGTCAAATTCAGCATAGGAGATGACAATGGCGATCACCACCTTCGAACAACTACTGGAAGCAGCGCGGGAGAAGGGACCCAAGAGCGTGGCTATCGCTGGCGCCGACGACCCGCAGATTCTCGAGGCGGCGCATACGGCGGAGCGGGCCGGCATCGCCGACTGCGTCCTGGTGGGAGATCGAGCCGTCATTCGGCACATAGCCGAAGAAGAGAAGCTGGACATCGGCCGCATGATGATCGTGGACGAGGCCAACGTCCGCGCCGCGGCGCGCAAGACGATGGAACTGGTGCGGTTGGGCCACGCCCAGGTGGCGATGAAAGGCAAGATCGAGACCGGTGCTTTCCTGAAAGCAGCACTGGACAGGGAGGCGGGGCTGCGCACCGGCAATCTGCTGACCCACATCGCCGTCATCGAGCTGCCCGGCTACAACCGTTTGCTCTTCGTCAGCGACGGCGGCGTGGTCGTGGCTCCCACGCTGGAGCAGAAAGTGGACATCGTGCGCAACGCGGTGTTCGTGGCCCAGGCCCTGGGCGTGGAACGGCCGCGGGTGGCCATCCTGGCCGGGACAGAGATGGTCAATCCCCAGATCCCGGCCACCCTGGACGCGGCCAACCTGGCCAAGATGGCTGACCGCCACCAGATTCGAGGTGCCATCGTGGATGGCCCGCTGGCTCTGGACAACGCCATCTCTCCCGAGTCGGCGGATGCCAAGAGCATTGACAGCCCCGTCGCCGGCCGGGCCGACATCCTCATCGCCCCCGACATCGAGGCCGCCAACCTGCTGGCCAAGGCGATGATCTACTTCGCCAAGGGCACGATGTGCGGCGTGGTGGTGGGCGCCAGCGCGCCGCTGGTGGTGGCCTCCCGCTCCGCCCCTTCGGAAACGAAACTCGCCAGCATCGCCCTGGGGGTGCTGCTGTGCTGATCGGCCATGCGGAAATCGAGGTGGTGAGCGACGGCGTCACGCTGCACGATGGAGGTGCCGCCTTCGGGCTGGTGCCGCGGGTGCTCTGGCAACGGATCATCCAGCCCGACGAACTGAACCGCATCCCCTTCGTGGTGCGCTGCCTGCTCATCCGCTCGGCGGGCCAGACCATCCTGGTGGACACGGGCTACGGCGACAAGCTGACGGCCAAAGAGAGGGAGCGGGTCAACCTGCACGGCGAGCGGCGGCTGCTGAGCGATCTGGAGCGGCTGGACGTGCCGGCCGAGGACGTGGACATCGTCATCAACACACACCTGCACAGCGATCACTGCGGCGGCAACACCATGGTGCGCGACGGGCGGCTCGTGCCCACTTTTCCCAACGCCGAGTATTGGATCCAACGACGGGAGCTGGCCGATGCCCGTTACCCCAACGAACGCACGCGGGGCACCTACTTCGCCGAGAACTTCCTGCCCTTGGAAGCCACGGGGCAGTTGCGCATCCTCAGCGGCGATACCCAGGTCACACCGGAGGTGCGCTGCTGGGTGACGCGGGGCCACACGCGGGCGCACCAGGTGGTGGTCATCGAAAGCGAGGGCCAGGCCGCGGTCTTCCTGAGCGATGCCTGCGGCTGGGCCGTGTCGCTGGAGCGGCTGGCCTGGGTGCCCGCCTACGACGTGGAGCCGATGGAAAGCATCGAGAGCAAGCGGCAGATACGGGACTGGGCGCTGCGCACCAGCGCCCTGCTCATCTTCCAGCAGGACCCCACCATGGTCGCCGGGCAGGTACGCTCGGTGCCCGGAGAGCCGGGGAGACTCGTGGTAGAACCCGTCGAGACGAACTGGCCATAGTGCGGGTTCGGCGTTCAGGGTTCGGAGTTCGACGACGGAACTGCGAACCCCGAACTCAGACCCCCCCCCTGTATACTTATGTAAAGCGAAGCAAACGCCATGGCAAACGATCACAATCAACAGAAACCTGAAAACCACTTCCACTACGGCGGGCAAGCGGTCATCGAGGGCGTGATGATGCGCGGGCGCACGCACATGGCCGTGGCCGTGCGTCACCCCGAAGGCCACATCGTGCTGCACGACGAGCCGCTGCAGGGACGCATCTACACCAGCCGCTGGGCCAGGCTGCCCTTCCTGCGAGGGCTGAGCGTGCTGTGGGACGCGCTGGTGCTGGGCATGCGCACGCTGACCTTCTCCGCCAACGTGGCGCTGGCCGAGGAAGAGGAGATCGAATTCAGCGGCCCGCTGGCCTGGGGAACGATCGCCTTGTCCCTGGCTATCGGCATCGGCGTTTTCTTCTTCATCCCCAGCCTGGTGGCGCAGTGGCTGGAGCGGTTCGTCGCCTCGCACCTGCTGAGCAGCCTGCTGGAGGGCGCCTTCCGGCTGGCGCTGTTCATCGGCTACGTCTGGGCCATCGGCCTCATGCCCGACGTGCGGCGCGTCTTCGCCCACCACGGCGCCGAGCACAAGACCATCAACGCCTACGAGGCCGGGCGCCCCCTGACCCCCCAGGAGATTGCCCCCTTCACGACGGCGCACGCCCGCTGCGGCACCAGCTTCACCCTATTGGTGGCCATGGTGGCCATCCTCCTCTTCGCCCCCTTCCATTTCGACCACTGGTGGCAGCGGCTGCTGGCCCGCCTGCTGCTCATCCCCGTGGTCACCGGCATCGCCTACGAGTTGGTGCGGTTGAGCGCCAATCACCAGGACAACCCCCTGGTGCGCTGGCTGATCGCGCCCGGCCTGCTGGTGCAGCGGCTGACGACGCGGGAGCCGGACGACAGCATGGTGGAGACGGCGATCACGGCTTTGAAGAAGGTGCTGGTCGCCGACGGCATCATAGGCGAAGATGAGGTAACGAGGCAACACGGCAACGAGGGAAACAGTTGTTCATCTCACCCCCTCCCGGCCTCCCCCTCGCAGGGGGAGGAGACCGTGGATCCGTCAGACCCATCAGCCCCCTTATCCCCTCAGTTCCTGCAAAACGAAAGGATCAAGGAAGGAGACAAAGATGTCTGAAGAAACCGAAACCATCATCTGGGCAGAGCCGCTCAAGGATTTCTGCACACGAGTGTTCGTCAAGATGGACGTGCCGCCGGAGGACGCCGCGATGACGGCCGATAGCCTGGTGGCCGCCAACCTGCGGGGGATCGACTCGCACGGCGTGGCGCGGCTCCGGCGCTACGTCAACGGGTTGCGGGATGGCGTGATGGTGGCCCGTCCCCAGATCGCAGTGGTGCACGAGACGCCAGCCACGGCGCTGATAGACGGCGGCGCCGGGCTCGGCCAGCCAGTGTCCGTGCGGGCCATGCGACTGGCCATCGAAAAGGCGCGGCAGGTGGGCGCCGGCTTCGTCACCGTGCGCAACTCCAACCACTACGGCATCGCCGGCTACTACGCCATGATGGCCCTGGAACACGACTGCATTGGCATGTCCATGACCAATGCCGCCGTGCTGGTGGTGCCCACCTTCGGTCGCGACGCCGTGCTGGGCACCAATCCCATCTCCGTAGCCGCGCCGGCAGGCGAGGAGCGTCCCTTCGTGCTGGACATGGCCACTTCCACCGTGCCGAGGGGCAAGCTGGAGGTGTACGATCGCCAGGAAAAGCCGCTGCCCATGGGCTGGGCCACGGACGAGCAAGGCGTTCCCACCGCCGACGCCGGGCGGGTGCTGAGCAATCTCCTGGCGCGGGAGGGCGGCGGACTCCTGCCGCTGGGTGGAGCTGGTGAACTCTACGGCGGCCACAAGGGCTACGGCCTGGCCCTGCTGGTGGACGTGCTTGCGGGTGTGCTGCCCGGCGCGGGGTATGCCAACAACATCTACCGCAAGACGCCGGAAGGCAAGCCGCTGCCGGCGGACGTGGGGCACTTCTTCGGCGCGTTGCGCGTGGACGGTTTCCGCCCGCTGGAGGAGTTCACGGCCACCATGGATGACATCATCCGCCGGCTGAAGCACTCGGCCAAGGCGGAAGGCCAGGAGCGCATCTACATCCACGGCGAGAAGGAATTCGAGATGGCCGACCAGCGGCGGACTCACGGCATCCCACTGCATCCGAAGGTCGCCGCCGATTTGCGGAAGATTGCGCAGGAGACGGGGGTGGAGTACGACTTGTAGGGGGAAGCCTGGAAACCGGAGAGAATTCGGGGGAACTTGGAGAGATCAGGAGGCTTTAGCTGCTTGAAGTTGCTGCTGCAGCCAGAGGCTGCTGAGGCTCTCGGCGTTCAGGCCGCGCCAATGGGCTACCCGGCGGACTTCGGCGATGAGATCTGGTCAATCAGAAGTGAGATGATGATGTCGGCGGGGAGGAGAAGGTCAATGGGCCAGAGCTTTGGCCAGGGTCCGGTGGACGAACTGGACAGGGCTCATGTTCTCACGAATCGCCACTTCGATGAGGCGGCGGCGCAGCGAGTGAGGCAGCCACAACTGGTCACTGAGTTCCTGGGCACTGGAAACGCTGGGCTCGGGGATGGTATCCCCATCTTCCAAAGCCAGTTCCAGCCAGCCGGCCTTGGCGTCTTCGATCATCTCCAGCACCTCGTCCAACGTGTCGGCGCAGGTGATGCACCCAGGCAGGTCGGGGATGGCAGCGGTGTAGCCGCCTTCGTCGGGGTAGATCTCGATTCGGTAGGGCAGTCGGAGATAGTATTCCAGTCGTTGGCGCAGCTTCTCGATCCTGGTCATGCTTTGATAATACCATAACCGGCGCCACATGTCAAACCTGCGCACGGACGCCATTGGAGGAAACCATGTCTGCACTGCCTATCTCCAGACCCTGGGCCATCGTGCTGTATACACTGCTGGCGGTGTGGGCAGCACTGCTGCTCCTGGGCTTCGCCTTTGGGCGGCTCGACGAAGAGCGGATCAACCGCATCCCCCGCGCTAACAGAATGCTCTCCTCGGCCATCCTGGTGGCGTGTGCACTGATCCTGTGGCTGTCCGGCGCAGCCAACACGCTACTGGCCGGCTACGCGGCGCTCCTTTTCTTCGGCATGGCCTTCTCATTCCTGGGCGATCTGATCATGGCCAAGCTGTTGCCGCTGCCGCAGTACGTGCTTCTCGGCATGGGGGCCTTTGGCGTGGCCCACGGGCTGTACATCGCCAGCTACCTGCGACTGGGGGCGGTGCTGGGACTGCAAAGCGGCGCGGCGCGGGCCGCCGGGCTGTTCGGTTTCCTCCTCATTGCCGTGGTGCTGTGGTGGACGCTGATCCGTTCGCCGCAGACGTCCGCCGTGCTCACCTACGGCTCACTGGGGTATACGCTGCTGATAGCCACAATGGGCGGCCTGGCGGTGAGCCTGGCGTTGCAGGAGGCTCGCTTCCTGCCGCTGGCGCTGGGCGGGGTGCTGTTTGCCATCTCCGACACGCTGTTGGGACACCGGCTGTTCCAGCGTGGCCACTTCCTGCTAATCGGCGATCTGATCTGGATGACCTACATCGTGGGGCAGTTGCTCATCGTTTTCTCCACGGCCACCGCGCTGCGGCTGATGTGAGGTGAGAGAATGACGTACAAAGTACCATACGGCAAAGGCGAATTGACCTTCGACCTGCCGCCGGGCATGCGCGGCACGGTGGTCGAATCGAAAAAGGTGGAGCCCATCGCCGACGTGGAAGCGGCCATCGCCGCGGCTCTGGCGCGGCCAGTGAACTCGCCGCCGCTGCGGGAACTGGCCAGGCCGGGAGAAACGGCCTGCATCGTCTTCACCGACATCACCCGCGCCAGCCCCGACCACCTGCTGGTGCCGCCGCTGCTGGCCGAGCTGGCCGCCGCCGGCGTGCGAGACGAGGACATCACCCTGCTCTGCGGCATCGGCATGCACCGCGCCAGCACACCGGAGGAGAAGGTCAGCAAGCTAGGCGCCGAGGTCGTGGCCCGCTATCGGGTCATGGACAACGAACCGCAGAACCCGGCCGCGCTGGTGGATCTGGGCACGACGGAAAGCGGCATCCCCCTCTCGGTGCACCGTGCGGCCTACGAGGCCGATGTGCTCATCGCCACCGGCATCGTCGAGCCGCATCAGTACGCCGGCTACTCCGGCGGGCGGAAGACGGTGGCCGTGGGCGCGGCGGGCGAGCCGATGATCGCCTACACCCACGGCCCGCAGATGGTGGATCACCCCGGCACGCGGCTGGGCCGCATTGAGGGCAATCCCTTCCACCAAGCCGTCAGCGAGGCGGCGCGCCGGGCCGGGCTGCGCTTCATCCTCAACGTCGTGCTCGACGACCACAAGCAGGTGGCCGCCGTGCGCGCTGGCGAGCCGACGGCCGCCTTCTTCGAACTGGTGGCTTTCGCCAAGCAGTTGTACGAAGTGGCGGTGCCGCAGCAGTACGACGTGGTGATCGGCGGCGTGGGCTTTCCCAAGGACGCCAACCTCTACCAGGCCTGCCGGGCCGCCAGCTACCTTTTCTTCGCGCCCACGCCGGTGGTCAAGCCGGGCGGCCTCCTGATCATCCCTGCGCGCTGCGAGGAGGGCGCCGGCGAGGGCGCCGGCGAGCAGCGCTTCTTCGAGAAGATGCGCGACGCCCAGGACATGCCCAGCCTGCTGGCAGAGCTGCGACGCACCAGCTACCCGCCCGGCGCGCAGCGGGCCTTCATCATGGCCAAGGTGATGGAAGTCAACCCCGTCGTCATTGTGGGCGCCGAAACGCCGGACGTCGTGCAGGCGACCAAGATGATTCCTGTGGCGACAATGGATGAGGCGCTGAGCCAGGCCGCTGAGGCTTTGGGGCCAGAGCTGGACGTGCTCATCGTGCCCCACGCGCTGCTGACCCTCCCCGTGGTGCAGTCCGCGTAGCCGAGGAATACCAAGAGGTATGACTTGACAGCATTCCAAGATGGTGGTAACATAGGGGCGAATCATCGAGGAGGTGAGATGGGATGTACAGCAGAGTCAGCACAACGCGCAAGGTCACGGTCTCCCTGCCGCAGGAATTGATCGAGTTTGCAGACACGGTTGCCTCTACGTTGCAGACCAGCCGCAGCCAGGTGATCGCCGAGGCCATTGCAGCACAGAAAGAACGCCAAGAGGCTCAACTGGCGGCCGAGGGGTACCGCTTCTACGCTCAGGAAAGCAGCGAATTTGCTGCTGCCAGCCTGCAAGCAATTTCCGAGGTGTTAGGCCATGATGGTCAAACGGGGTGAGATCTACTGGGTGGAATTCGATCCCGTCAAAGGCAGCGAGCAAGGTGGACTTCGGCCAGCCCTGATCGTTCAGCAAGACATTGGGAACCGCTACAGCCCGACCACCGTGGTCGTCGCCATCACGCGCACGCTACCACCGCGCGCCTACCCGTTCGTCGTCGTTGTGGATCCGGAGGAGAGTGGGTTGCCGACGCCAAGCGCCATCAACTGCTCCCAAATGGCAACCATCCAAAAGGATGAGACTGGATCACGACTGCGTCCGTGGCCCGGAGAGCACGAAGTACGTCCCCTTGGGCGGCTGAGTGCAGCAAAGATGGCTGAGGTAGACCGGGCACTCAGGTACAACCTTGGACTGTGATTGTTGATTGTGCCCCACGCGCTGTTGACGCGGCAGGTGGTAGACCGGTAGATTGGTACATTGGTGAATTGATCAAGCAGCTTCTGCGCCACTATCCACAAGTTACCAGTTTCCCAATCTACCAACCTACTGAACCTGAAGGACTATGTGACCATCAACGAACCGCCGACCAAACCGCAACGGCCCGCTGAGGAAGAGGCTCTCTACTGCGTCCGCTGCGGGCTGTGCCTGGCCGCCTGTCCCAGCTATCGGCAAAGCCTGAACGAGACCGACTCACCTCGCGCCCGCGTGGCCCTGGTGCGGGCCGTCAAAGAAGGCCTGCTGGAAGCGCCTACAGATGAATACGCGGGTGCTTTCTTCCGCTGTCTGCTGTGTGGCGCCTGTACCTTCACCTGCCCCAGCGGCGTGGCCGTGGACCGCATCCTGGAGTTGACCCGCGGCGAGCTGGCTGACCTGGGCTTGCTGCCCGAGGTTCTCGCCGATCTGGACAGTCGCATTGCTCAATATCGCAATATCTCGGCCGAGGAGAACGCCGGCCGACTGGTGTGGGTGGACAATCTCCCCGCACCTCCCACTGGCCTGGGCAAGGAGCGGGCCGAAGTGACCTATTTCGTTGGCTGTGTCAGTTCCTTCTTCCCGCGCAGTTACAAAGTGCCCCAGTCCCTGGTGCAGATCTTCGACCGCGCCGGCGTGGACTATGCGCTGCTGGGCGGGAGCGAGTGGTGCTGCGGCTACCCCATGTTCATCAACGGCGAATTGGATCGTGCCAGCGATCTGATCCAGCACAACGTTGACGCCGTGCGGGCCATGGGCGCCAAGAAAATCGTCCTGACCTGCGCATCCTGCTACCATTTCTGGAAGCACTCGTACCCCAGAGCGCTTGGTCTGGAGGAGATGGCTGATCTGGGGCTGGAAGTACAGCACGCTGCCGAGTTCCTGGCCGATCTCCTGGAGACAGGCAACCTCAAGCTGCGCGAGCTGCGGGAGAACGTGACTTACCACGACCCGTGTGACCTGGGACGCAAGGGGGGCGTGACCGAGGCCCCGCGCCGCATTCTGCGGCAGATCCCCGGACTGCGGCTGATCGAGATGGCCGAAAACCGCGACAGCTCCCATTGCTGTGGCGGCGGCGGCAACCTGGAGAGCTTCGCACCAGAGGTGAGCCAGGCCGTGGCTGGCAACCGCATTCGCCAGGCCGCCGAGGTTGGCGCAGGAACCCTGGTGTCAGCCTGCCAGCAATGCGAACGGACGCTGGCCAACGCCGCCCGCGCTGAACGCCTGCGCATCCGCGTCCAGGACATCACCGAGGTCGTGTTGGAAGCGCTGCAGGAGTAAGACCCAATGACTGACTGGATTCCAGCACTGGAAGAGGCCATTGGCCCTGAGAAGGTGCTTTCCTCGCCTGTGAATTTGATCGCCTATTCGTTCGATGGCACGTTCGAGCAGCATTTGCCGGACGCCGTCGTGTTGCCAGAGGCAAACGAAGAGGTTGCCGCAGTGGTCAGAGTCGCCTCCCGCTACGACGTGCCCATCGTGCCCCGCGGCATGGCCAGCGGGCTGGCCGGCGGTTCCATCCCCGTCCGCGGCGGCATCGTCATGTCGCTGACCCGCATGAACCGTATTCTGGAGATTGATCGGGAGAACATGACGGCCACGGTGCAGGCAGGTGTCGTCACTGCTGACCTGCAAACGGAGGTAGAGAAGCTGGGCCTCTTCTACCCCCCCGACCCCTCCAGCATCAAACAGTCCACCATCGGAGGCAACGTGGCCTGCAACGCTGGCGGGCCGCGCTGTCTCAAGTACGGCGTCACCGAGAATTACGTCCTGGGCCTCACCGTCGTCCTGGCCGATGGACGCATCATGCACACCGGCGGCAAAGCTATCAAGTACGTCACCGGCTTCAACATAGACCAGCTTTTTGTCGGTTCGGAGGGAGCGCTGGGGATCATCACCGAGGTGATCCTGCGTTTGATCGCCAAGCCGCCCTATGTCCGCACCGCGCTGGTTCACTTCCCCACCCTGGAAGATGCGGGGCGCTCAGTACAGGCCGTGCTGACGCGGGGCCTGGTTCCCGCGGCCATGGAACTGTTGGACGAGACGGCTATTGAATGCATCGAGGAGGCCATGCACCTGGGACTCCCGCGGGACGTGGAGGCGTTGCTGATGGTGGAATCGGACGGGGCCGACGAGGAGTCCGTTCAGCGGGAGATTGACGCCATCGCCGACATCTGCCTGCAAACGGGAGCCAGCCGGGTGGACGTGGCCCGCCACGAGGAGGAACGGGCCGATCTGTGGCGAGCGCGCCGCAGCGTCAGCCCTTCCTTGGCGCGTAAAGCACCCAATAAGCTGGGCGAGGACATCACCGTTCCCCGCAGCGCCATCCCGGAGGCCATCCGCCGTATCAAGGCCATCAGCGCCGCGTACGGCTTGCCCATTGTCGTCTTCGGCCATGCTGGCGACGGCAATCTGCATCCCAATATCCTCTTCGACCGGCGTGATCCGGCACAGTGGGACAAGGTAGAGCGGATGGCGGGAGAGATCTTCCACGTGGCCTTGGATTTGGGGGGAACGTTGAGCGGAGAGCACGGCATCGGCACCCTCAAGCTGCCCTACATGCGGGAGGCGCTGGGGTCAGCGTCCATCAACATCCAGTGGCGTATTAAGCAGGCCATGGATCCGCAAAACATCCTGAATCCGGGGAAGGTATTGCCCGAACCCTAAATGATGAACCGAAACAACCCATGAAACCATACCTATTGCTCGACGCCGGTGGCACGCTGCTGTTCATAGATCAAGTCTATCTGTCACAGACGGCCCATGCGCAAGGATTCCAGGTGGAGGCCCCGCGCTTTTACGAAGAGCATTTCCGCCTCATCCACTGGCTTGATGCCTACATCAGAACCCATCGGAAGTTCCCGCCCAGGCTGAACAAGCCCTACCCACAGATCCTTTTCGAGTCCGTGGGTATGCCAGAGGAAGCCGCGGCGCAGGCCGGGCAAGTGGCCGAAGCTGCCCACAAAGACAAGAACCTGTGGACCTTCACTTTCCCCTGGATTGTGGAAAGCCTTGACCGTCTGAGAGATGAGGGTTATCGCATGTCCATCATCTCCAACGCCGACGGCCGCGTGGAGCAACAGTTGCGTGATCTGGGCCTGGAGAGCTATTTCGAGCGGGTTTATGACTCGAACATTGTGGGAACCCAGAAGCCAGAACCGGAAATCTTCCAACTGGCTCTGCAAGACCTCGGCCTGCAGCCCGAAGAGGCCTTGTACGTCGGGGACATCTTCCACATAGACGTCTGGGGAGCCAACCGGGTGGGCATGCCGGCTGTGCACCTCGACCCGCTGGGCCTCTACGCAGGGTGGCCGGGCGAGCACATCCGCGACGTACGCAAGCTACCGGGCTGGCTGCAACGATACGCAGAAGCCCCGCAACGGTTTGACGTGCTGCCGCTGCGTGATTTTGCATTGCTGCCGGAGAATGGGTAACCTTAGGCAACGGCCCACCGATCTGCGCCGCTACCGCCGCCAGACCGAGCGGCGGCTGGCCCTAGCCGTTGTGCTCTGCCTGCTGTTCGTGGGCGGCGGGCTGGTGGCGCTGATCTACGGCACCGGCGCGGCAGTGATGGCCGTCAGTTGCCTGCTCTTTGGCTGCGCCATCTTCGCCCTCCTCTGGTTCATCCTGACCCTCATGGAATGGTGGGCGAAGCGAGAGTAGTTCTTGCGGTAGCAAAGGAGACGACACGTGTTGGAACTGAGAAAAGGCGTAGACATCCTGACTGAAGTCGGCGGGATCCGCACCTTGGACGAAGCCCTGGCTTTGTTCGAGACCACGTGCGACGAGGAGAATCAGGCCAGGCTGGGCAAGATTGCCGACGAAGAAGCGCTTCTGAAGATCGCCAACGCCATAGCCATGACCGATCCTGATGCGGTCTTCGTGAACACCGGATCCGATGCCGATGTTCAACGAGTCAGGGACATGAGCCTGGAAAAGGGCGAGGAACGGGCCCTGCCCATGGTAGATCACACGATTCACTTCGATCTCGCCCAGGAACAGGCGCGGATCATTGACCGGACGTTCTACATCGTGAACGAAGGCGAGGAGACCAGTGTGCTGGCCCAGAAGATCCTCCGAGATGAGGCGCAGGACTACATCAGAACCCACATGACGGGCATCGCCAGCGGGAAAACACTGCTCGTCGGCTTCTTCAGCCGGGGGCCTATCGGCGCTCCGGCGGCCATCCCGGCCCTGGAGATCACCACCTCCACCTACGTCATGCACTCCGCCAACATCCTCTATCGGAACGTCTATGACCGATTTGACGAAGAGGCGCAGCGAGTGGGGCTGTTCTTCACCAATGTGCACAGCGAAGGGCCCAACCGGCCGCAGGACCTGCCCCATGCGCGGGTGTTCATGGACAGAAGCTGGCTGACCACCTTCTCGACGTTCTGTACCTACGCCGGCAATACGCTGCTGCTGAAGAAGGGCAACCACCGCTTTGCCGTGGACCTGGCCACCTATTACCGCCGCGAGCAGGAATTGTCGGAGCACATGTTCATCACCGGGTTGGCAGGCCCGGGCGGCAGGGTGACCTACTTCGCCGGAGCGGCGCCTTCCGGATGCGGCAAAACCACCACGGCCATGATGAGCACCGGTTTCATCGGCGACGACCTGGCCCAACTGTGGATCGCCGAAGACGGCACGTTGCGAGCCATCAATCCTGAATGCGGCATCTTCGGCATCGTGCAGGATGTGAACGGCGAAAGCGATCCGTATCTGATGAAATGCCTGCGGGAAGAGGGCACGGAAGTGATCTGGTCGAACGTGCTGATTGACGAACACGGCGTGCCCCACTGGGTCAGCAACGGAGAAGAGCCTCCGAAGAGAGGCGTCAACTTCCAGGGCGAATGGTGGGAAGGCAAAACAGACGCCAACGGTAAACCCATTCCGCTGTCCCATCCCAATGCACGCGCCACGCTTCGCAACAGTGCTATCGGAAACTACAACGCGGCGGCAGCCGAAGATCCGAACGGCGTGGGGATCAAAGTGATCACCTACAGCGGACGGGACAGCGATACCATGCCTCCGGTCCGGGTGGCCAAGACCCCCGATCATGGTGTGGTCATCGGCGCCTCCCTCCTCTCAGCGGCAACGGCAACAGAGGTGGGGGCCAAGGGAGTGAGGCGTCAGCCTTGGGCTAACGAGCCTTTTATCCCCGGCCCGCTGGCCGACTACATGGATGCGCAGTTTGCGTTCTTCAGTTCGGACAGACTGACACACAAGCCCATCATGGCCGGGCTGAACTACTTCCTGACGCACCGTGCCCGCGGCGGCGAAGGAGATGCGCTGCTGGGCGAGAAACGGGACGTGAAAGCATGGCTGGGCTGGCTGGAGCTCAGAGCGCACGGCGATGTGGAGGCCATCGAGACGCCCATCGGATTCATCCCCAGATACGAGGACCTTGCGGAACTATTCGCTGAGATTGACAAGGAGTATCCCAAAGAACTCTACGACAAGCAGTTTGCCTTCTACGTGAACAATATCCTGGACAGAATAGCCTTGCAGGAAGAAGCCTACAGGAAAGAGAGAAACATCCCCGACAAGCTGTTTGCAATCTATCAAGAGCAGAGGAAAGAGCTTGAAGCGCTGAAGGCAAAGTACGGCCCCATCGTCTCGGTTGAACAACTCATCGAAGCCGCTGAACACAACGTACCCCAAGAAGAACCTGTTTAGGAGGTTTTAATGCTAACCAAAGAAGAGTTGCTGGCCAAGGCCAAAAAGCCAGCAGAAGACGCCATGAGGCTGCATCCGTTCTACCAGGGAAAGGTGCAGATCATCCCCAAATGCGTTGTGCGCGATATCAATGACTTCGCCATCTGGTACACGCCCGGCGTTGCCGCACCCTGCCGCGACATCCAGGCCCACCCCGAAAAGGTGTTCGAGCACACCAACAAAGGGAACACGGTGGCCGTAGTCTCCGATGGCACGCGGGTGCTGGGCCTGGGCGACATCGGGCCGGAGGCGGCCATGCCGGTCATGGAGGGCAAGGCGCTGCTCTTCAAGTACCTGGGCGGGGTGGATGCGGTCCCCATCTGCCTCAACACCAAGGACCCTTACCGCATCATCTTGGCCGTCAAGCTGATCCAACCTTCCTTCGGCGGCATCAACCTGGAGGACATCTCCCAGCCCAAGTGCTTCCGCGTGCTGGACCTCCTGCGCTCCGATCCGGAAGTGCAGATTCCGGTCTGGCACGATGACCAGCAAGGCACGGCCACGGTGGTGCTGGCCGGCGTGCTCAACGCCCTGAAGATCGTGGGCAAGAAGCTGGAGGACATCAAGGTGTCCCTCATCGGCATAGGGGCGGCCAACGTGGCCACGCTGCGACTGCTGCTCGCCAGCGGCGTGCAGTGGGGCAACGTTTTCGCCTGCGATAGCCAGGGCATCTTGCACCCAGAGCGCAAGGACATCGAGGCCCGCAAGATCGAATTCGTGGACAAGTGGCGCATCTGCCAGAACAGCAACGCCGCAGGACGGCGCGGCGGCCCCGCCGAAGCCATGCGCGGCACCGACGTCTGCATCGCCCTGAGCAAGCCGGGGCCAGGCACCATCCTGCCGGAGTGGGTCGCCGGCATGGCCGAAGATGCCATCATCTTCCCCTGCGCCAACCCCATCCCCGAGATCTGGCCCTGGGAGGCGAAGGAGGCGGGCGCCCGCATCGTGGGCACGGGGCGCTCCGATTTCCCCAACCAGGTGAACAACTCTCTGGGCTTCCCCGGCATCTTCCGCGGCGTGCTGGATGTGCGGGCGCGCACCATCACCGATGAGATGGCCATCGCTGCCGCCGAGGAACTGGCCCGCTGCGCCGAGGAGCGGGGCATCCACGAAGACAACATCGTGCCCACCATGGACGAGTGGGAGGTGTTCCCACGTGAAGCGGTGGCCGTGGCCCTCAAGGCGCAGGAGCAGGGCGTGGCCCGCCTCCAGCTTTCGCGGGAAGAGTTGTACGCCAAGGCGGAGGCGACCATCCGCCACGCACGGGAGATGGTGCAGTTCCTGATGGACAAAGAGCTCATCCCGCCGGTGCCGGCGGAGTGGGCATAGGGGAAAACTTCAAATTCCAAACTTCAAACTCCAAATTCAAACCGCAAGTGACCCCATCCCTGCTCTCCGACGTCACTCTCAGGTCCTTGGAGGTTTGAACTTCGAGCTTTGAACTTTGAGCTTTGATTCTCTTCTCCCTTGCGCACAGCCATTGCGCAAGCCCAAAGATGACACGATGGACAAGCAAGAAGGAAGGAGGAAGGATGATGCATGACGT
>JACNHM010000133.1:2514-3939 GCA_014383605.1 Chloroflexota bacterium | reverse complement strand
TGCTCCCTTGCTCCCTTGCTCCCTTGCTCCCTTGCTCCCTTGCTCCCTTGCTCCCCTGCTCCCCTGCTCCCCTGCTACGGCCTGATCCGCACCCCGTGCTCCCGAAAAATGTTGCCGGCGATGACGATGCGCTGGATCTCGTTGGTGCCCTCGTAGATCTCGGAGATACGCGCGTCGCGGAACCCCCGCTCGATGGGGAAGTCCCGCGTGATGCCCAGCCCGCCGTGAATCTGCATGGCCATGTCAATGGCCCGCGAGGCCACCTCCGAGCCGTACATCTTGCACATCGCCGCCAGTTGGCCGAAGGGCTGACCCGTGTCCACCATCCAGGCCACGCGGTAGACCAGGCTGCGCAGCGCTTCGATCTCCGTGGCCATGTCGGCGATCATCCACTGCACCGACTGTTTGTGGGCCAGCGCCACGCCGAACTGCTGGCGGGTCTTGGCCCAGCGCACGGCCGCTTCCAGCGCCGCCTGCGCCCCGCCCAGGCTCGCTGCTGCCAGCGTCAGCCGCCCCATGTCCAGCGACTTCATGAAGGTGACGAACCCTTCCCCCACCTTGCCCAGCACATTCTCGTGCGGCACCCGCAACTCCTCGAAGACCAGCTCCGCCGTGCTGGTGGCCCGGATGCCCATCTTGTCCTCTTCCCGGGCCACGGAGAAGCCTTCCCAGTCGCTCTCCACGATGAAGGCGGTGACGCCGCCGCGGGCACCCAGCGTCGCATCGGTCACCGCCATCACGGTGATGATGTCGGCGTGGCCGCCGTTGGTGATGAACACCTTGCCGCCGTCCAGGAACCAGGAATCTCCCTCGCGCACCGCTCGCGTGCGGATGTTGGCCGCATCGGAGCCGGCGCCGGCCTCGGTCAGGCCGAAGGCGGCGATCTTCTCCCCCCGCGCCAGCGGCGTCAGGTACTTACGCTTCTGCTCGTCGTTGCCGTCCAGGTGGATGGTCATGGCCCCAATGCCGATGTGCGCGCCGACGATGGTGGCCGTGGAAGAGCAGATGCGGGCCAATTCCTCCATCAAAATGCAATAGCCGGTCTCGCCCGCGCCCATGCCGCCGTACTCCTGCGGGAAGCACACGCCCATCAGGCCGGTTTTGCCCAGCCTGCCGATCATCTCCAGCGGCACCCTGTGCTCGCGATCCATCTCCATGGCCATGGGAGCCACCTCGTCCTCGGCGAACTCCCGGATCATGCGGCGCAGGGCGTCGTATTCAGGTGCAAAAGTGAAGTCCATCTCTACCTCCTGGCTGCTTGGTAGATTGGTACATTGGTACATTCGTAGATTGGTAAATTGGTACATTGGTACATTGGTACATTGGTGTGTTGGTAGATTGGTAGATTGGTGAGGGGCTTCACCGCGCTCCTTTTCCCACTCTCCCACTCTCCCACTCTCCTACTCTCCCACTCTCCCACTCTCC
>JACNHM010000133.1:0-2456 GCA_014383605.1 Chloroflexota bacterium | reverse complement strand
TCTCCCACTCTCCCACTCTCCCACTCTCCCACTCTCCCACTCTCCCACTCTCCCACTCTCCCAATTTACCAATTTACCAATTTCCCACTCTCCCACTCTCCTACTCTCCTACTCTCCTACTCTCCCACTCTCCCACTCTCCCACTCTCCCACTCTCCCACTCTCCCACTCTCCCAATTTACCAATTTACCAATTTCCCACTCTCCCAATTTCCCAATCTACCAATCTACCAATCTCCCAATCTACCAATCTACCAGCGTCACGGCGCCACCTCGATATCCCGCGCCGCAAAGATGCGCCGGGCCACCTGGACGTAGTGCAGTTCCGTCGGCCCGCCGATGATGCCCAGCATGCGCGCATCCCGGTACTTGCGGGCCATGGGATAATCCTCCATGTAGCCGTAACCGCCCATCACCTGCACCATGCGGTTGGTCACCTTGCGGGCCACGCGCGCGGCGAAGGCTTTGGCCAACGAGGCGTCGAAGGAGAAATCGCCGCCCTGATCGGCCAGCCAGGCCGTGCGATAGACCAGGTTGCGCAGCGCTTCCACCTCCACGAAAGACTCGGCGACGAAGTTCTGGATGGCCTGCTTCTGGGCGATGGGCACGCCGAACTGCACCCGCTCGCTGGCGAACTGGGCCGCCACGTCCAGGCTCCCCGCGGCCACACCCAGCCCCGCCGCCGCCAGGGCCATGGCCATGCGATCCTGTGCCCGCTCTGCCACCCCCCAGCCGCCGCCCGGCTCGCCCAAGCGCTGGGCCAGCGGCACACGGCAGCCTTCCAGGTAGAGGGTGTTGAAGGGCACGCTGCGCAGCCCCAGCGTCGGCTCCCGGTAGCCGACGGTCAAGCCTGGCCTGTCCCTGGCCACCAGGAAGGCTTCGATCCCCTCCGGCCCCCGGGCGAAAACGAGGAAGAGGCCGGCCATCGCCCCGTTGCTGATGCAGGTCTTGACGCCGTCCAGGATGACCTCGTCGCCGTCGGGAGTGGCGCGAGTTTGAATGGCCGCCCTGTCGCATCCGGCGTCCGGCTCGGTGAGGGCAAAGGCGCCGATCACTTCGCCGTCGGCCAGGGGCGGCAGCCATTCTTCCTTCTGCGCCTCCGTGCCCTGTTCCAGGATGCTCATGCCCACCAGGCTCACGTGTGTCGCCAGCGTCACCGCCAGGGACATGCTCTCTCGGGCCAGCGCCTCCATGAGCAGGGCATAACTGACCTGATCCAGCGCCGCGCCGCAGTATTCCTCGGGCAGCGTAGCGCCCAGGAAACCCTGTTCCGCCGCTTTGCGCAGCAGATCCAGCGGCATCTCCTCGGCGTGATCCATCTCCTCAGCTTTGGGCGCAATCTCCTTGCTCGCGAAGTCGGCGAACATTTGCTGAAACATGCGCTGCTCAGCGCTCAGAGCGAAGTCCATACCCCACCTCTCCCAACCTACCGATCCCCAAACTGCGGCTGTCGCTTCTCCAGGAAGGCGTTGACCCCCTCGTGGGCGTCTGCGGTGTCTGCCAGACGGCCAAACTCCTCCGCCTCGATGGCCAGCCCTTCCCCGATGGTGACTTGCAGCCCCTCGACGATGGCCCGCAGCGCCGCGGCCACGGGCACCTTGGATTTGGAGACGATCTTGCGCGCCAGCCCTCGTGCTTCCTTCAACACCGCGCCGGCGGGCACCACCTTGTTGACCAGGTTCAGCCGGTACGCCTCCTGCGCCGTGAGCATGTCGCCGGTGAGGATGAGCTCGATGGCTTTGCCCTGGCCCACCAGGCGGGGCAACCGCTGCGTGCCCCCCCAGCCGGGGATGATGCCCAGATTGATCTCCGGCTGCCCCAACCGCGCCCGGTCGGAGCAGATGCGCATGTGGCAGGCCATGGCCAGCTCCAGCCCGCCGCCCAGGCAGTAGCCGTTGATGGCCGCGATCACCGGCTTGGGGGCCTTCTCGATCTTCAGGAAGAGCGCCTGCCCCTGCTCGGAAGCCGTCTTCAGGCCGTCCGGTTGCGCCAGCATCTTCTGGATCTCCGGGATGTCCGCCCCGGCCACGAAGGCATTCGTCCCCCCGCCGGTGATGACGATGGCCTTGACCTCGTCGTCGGCCAGCGCTTGGTCAACCGCCTCGTTCAGCTCCGTCACCACCTGCGTGTTGAAAGAGTTCACTGGTGGATGATCGATGGTCAGCAGTGCCACGCGATCTTCCACTTCACTTCGAATGTATTGCCAGTCTCCCATGGTGTGCTCCTTTCGTAGGTGTGTTGATAAGCTGGTACATTGGTACTTTGGTAGATTGGTACTTCGGTAGACCGGTGTGCTATTCTTCGGTAGGTGGTTCTGGGACAATGACGTAGATGTGGCCGTCTTCACGAAGCGCCTGATCGCCGTACTCCTGGCGGCCTCGTTGCTGCTTGCGAACGTAGCGGATGTAGCCATTGAGCGAGCGCAGGCCGCTGTGGCAGAGCTCGCGCTGCCGGGACA
>JACNHM010000327.1:11569-20594 GCA_014383605.1 Chloroflexota bacterium | reverse complement strand
GATGACAAGATTCTGAACTATCCGCACGTTACAACGATACAATGAACACGCGCGTCCGCAAACACACGCACCACGGACCAGGCGGCGGACGGAATGGCGTTTGCCAAGGCCAACAACCTTGCCGCCGCCCGTCGTGGGGCTACAGCGTTTCACGACACGCCCGCTAGTTTCGGCAGTTGCTTTCGCAGCGATTGTAGAAAGGAGAACAGTATGAGCGTTACGGTTGCACAAATGAGCAGGGATGAACTGAAAGAAATGATCGCGGTCACTGTTGAGCAGAAGTTGCTCGAAATGTTTGGCGATCCTGATGAAGGATTGGAAATCAGAAAGTCTGTCCGTGACAGGCTTTTGCGGCAGAAGAAAGCGGTAGCGGCAGGCGAACGCGGAGAACCGTTTGAAGATGTGGTACGACGACTTGGCTTGGGGTAACTGGCGTGTATCACCTCCGCATCTTACCAACGGCTACCCGTGAACTGGAACGACTGGACAAACCTATCGCTCGTCGAATCGCCGGGCGTATCCATTGGCTTGCCGCGAATCTGGACGACATCAGACCAGAACCATATACAGGCGACCTTGCGGGATTGTACAAATTCCGTGTAGGCGATTACCGCGTCATTTACCAGATTCTTCACGACGAACAGACCATTGTGATTCATCAAGTCGGACATCGGAGCGAAATCTATCGGAAGAGATGAATAAGGATGCGCGCCGTGAAACTACGGTGTTGACCGCCAGGCGCGCCGGGGGTGGGGGTGGCCGCATCAACGCAGGCAGCGGTATCTCGCATGGGACTAGAAGAGATTGCTGAATTTTGGGACACGCACAGTTTGGCTGACTACTGGGATCAGACTCACGAGGTTGAGTTTGAAGTCAGAGCCAAACGCAGGCGACGCGTAACCATTGACCCAGATATTTACATGCGCATTGAGAGGTGTGCGGTCACACGTGGCGTTCTGCCTGAGACGTTAGTCAATCTCTGGTTGGTCGAACGGCTACAAGAGATGGGGATGTCAGAACCTGCGCGTCCGTAAACACACGCTTTGCAGTCAGCCGCCGCTCTGCAGCCGAGCGTTTTGTGGGCCCGCCGTTGTGTCCACTCCTGAACACAGGCGGGCGGCGCAAGCTCAGGCGTTTGGCGAAATTGCGTTTCCGATTACAGCGAGGCCCCATAGATGAAAGTAACTGGAATCATTTGGTTGCGAGACGTTGTTGACAAACTGTCGTGGAAGCATAACGTCACGACTGATGAGGTGGAGGAGACATTCAATGGTTCACCTCGCTATCGCTTTATCGAGAGTGGTGATGTTGAAGGCGAAAATCTCTATGCCGCGTTGGGGCAGACTGAAGCAGGGCGTTACCTGACCGTTTACTTCATTCGGAAGAAGACAGGGGAGGCGTTGGTAATCAGCGCTAGAGATATGACGAGAAAGGAAAGAAGATCCTATGGCAAATGAGCAGAAGCGTGACCCAATTCCGGAGCACTTCAAGAGCATTGAGGAAGCAGCAGAGTTCTGGGACAGCCACGATTTGGCTGACTACTGGGACTTGACCAGAGAAGCGCACTTTGAGGTAGATATACAGCGGCGCGTGTTCCTAACAGCGTTAGAGCCGACATTAGCGAAGAAACTAACTGCCGTTGCTCATAAGCAAGGTATATCTACTGAAACTCTTATCAACGTGTGGTTGACCGAGAAAGCGAAGGAAGCCGTATGAGCACTCAACTTCCCCAAACGCAGCGCATAGCAGACCGACTGCGAAACACCTGCTGGTTGAGCTGAGGGTGCCAATGCTCGAAACCTTGCGAGAGGAAATCTATCGCCTGCATCTGGAGTTGCCGCGGTGGAACCTGGTCACCTGGACCAGCGGCAACGTGAGCGGGCGCGACCGCCAGACGGGCTATGTGGTGATCAAGCCCAGCGGCGTGCGCTACGCGGACCTGCGGCCGGAGCTGATGGTCGTGGTGGACCTGGAAGGGCGAGTGATCGAAGGCGACCTCAAGCCGTCGTCAGACACGGCCTCCCATCTCTACATTTACCGCCAGCGGCCCGACGTGGGCGGCGTCGTGCACACCCATTCGCCCTACGCCACCGCTTTCGCCGCCGTGGGGCAGCCTATCCCCGTCCACCTGACGGCCATCGCCGACGAGTTCGGCTGTGCCATTCCCTGTGGTGGCTTCGCCCTCATCGGCGGAGAGGAGATCGGCCGCGAGGTGGTAGAGAACATCGGCGATTCGCCGGCCATCCTGCTGAAGCAGCATGGCGTGTTCACTGTTGGGCCAGACCCGACCGCGGCGGTGAAGGCCGCCGTGATGGTCGAGGACGTGGCCCGCACGGTATTCCTCGCCCGGCAACTGGGCGAGCCGGAAGTCATCCCGGAGGAGGCGGTGCGCCGGCTGCGTCGGCGTTACACCGAGGAGTACGGCCAGTGAGCTTACGACTGGCTGGTCAGGAGACCAGCCAGGAACTCGAATCTCAGAAAGGGGGTGATCATCGAGGACGAGAAAGCTGCAACCCAACCGTTGTGTTGAATCGCTAGCTATCTGCGACGCGGCGCGTCGGAGATAGCCACACATCAATCCTAAGGAGGATAAAAACATGAAACGCTTCGCTATGGTTATGGTTGTCGTCCTGGTGGCCGCGGGCCTGCTTACTGGCTGTCCCGCGCCTCAGGTCGTCGAGAAAGAGGTTGTGGTCAAGGAGACCGTGGTGGTCACGGAGGAGAAGGTGGTGGAGGTCATGGTCACCCCCACGCCGGAGCCTGCGGCAGAGGAGGTCTTCCTCAGCGGCTTTCCCACGACCATTGAGATCGAGGCTACGACCGCACAGGCGGCCTTCGAGGCCGCGGACAGGGGCAATCCTGACCCGGCCTGGCAGGGCAAGTCCTTCACCATCGGCGTGTACTCGGCCGGGCAGCGTGGCGCCGTCTCCGGCCCGCTCTACTTCTGGCGGCCCAAGTTCGAGGAGCTGACCGGCGCGACTTACGAAATTGTCGAGATCCCCTACGCCGAGCTGCGCGAGAAGATCTACACCGACTTCGTGACCGGCGCCTACAACTACGACGTGATCATCAACTGCTCCAACTGGTACGGTGACGCGATCTACAGTGACTGGATCCAGCCGCTTGACCCGTACTTCGAGGATCCGCGCATGCCGGTATGGGACCGCGACGCGCTTGCCCCGGCCGTGGCCAACTTGATGCAGTGGGGCGACTCCTGGTACGGCACTAACAACGACCACGACGCCCAGGTGCTCTACTACCGCAAGGACATCGTCGAGGATCCGGAGTGGCAGGCGGCGTTCGAGGCGGAGATGGGCCATCCCATGCCCGTGGCCATGGACACCTGGGAGGATGCGCTGGAGATCGCCCAGTTCTTCAACGGCAAGGACTGGAACGGCGACGGCGACCCGGATGACGGCATCACGCTCCACCTCAAGGTGGGCGGCCAGGGCTTCTTCCACTTCCTGGCGCTCTCGGCGCCCTACGTCGTCATCCCGGCTCCTGGCGACGACCCGCGCCAGGTGGACAAGTACCACAACCTCTACTTCTTCGACCCGGAAACCATGGAACCGCTCATCAACTCGCCCGGCCACGTCAGGGCGTTGGAGACGCTGATTGCGCTGTCCAAGGCCGGACCCTCGGCCATGTGGGGCTGGGAGTTGGGCGAGGCCTGGGCCGACTTCCTGTCCGGCAACGCCATCATGACCTTCTCCTGGGGCGACGTCGGCTCGCTGGTGCAGGACCCGGCCCAGTCGGTCATCCAGGGCAAGCTGGGCGCGCGCGGTATCCCCGGCACCAGGTTCCCCTATGATCGGGAAAGCGGGCAATTCCTGGAGCTGGACGAGCCCAACATGGTGGGCAACCAGGTGGGCTGCTCGTGGCACCCGGTGCTCTCCAAGTTCTCGGACGAACCCGACCTGGCCTACTACTGGATGGCCTGGCAGGCCACGCCCGAGATCAACCACTGGAACGTGGCCACCGGCTGGACCGGCGTAGACCCCGGCACCACCTATGACTGGATCGAGCCGGTAGGCAAGGCCACCGTCGCCGAGTACGTGATCGGCGGCTACAACGCCGACGACGCCGTGGAGTTCATCGGCTCTTACCAGAACAACTTCTTCGATTACCCGCTCTTCGTGACCTACCTGCGCATCCCCGGCACGCCGGAGATGAGCGAGACTATGGACGTGCACTTGTCCGAGGCCGTTACCGGCCAGGTCTCTGCGCAGGAGGCCCTGGACCGCACCTACGACGACTGGGTGCGCATCATTGAAGATTACGGTAAGGAAGATCTCCTGAGGCTATACCAGGAGTCCATCGGCTACACGCCATAAGGCAGGAGGCGCTGTGTTCGGCGGGGTCGGGAGACCCCGCCGTAAGGCGACCACTGGGGGAGGGATTCGTCTTGGCGGATCCCTTCCCCTTCCTTGAGCCTGATCTGATCTGACCATTTTGGGAGAGGGGCTATGCGAGAAAAAGGTCGTATCAAATGGTTATTCGTCGGCCCGGGCATCGTATGGGTGCTCGCCTTCACCGTCTTTCCCCTGCTCTATTCGCTGCGACTGGCGTTTATGCGCGCTCGCCTGGGCCAGCCGCAGACCTTCAACGGGCTGCAAAACTTCCGCCGCGCTTTCAGCGATTATCGTTTCTGGGATTCACTCGAGGTAACCATCCTTTTTGTGCTCGCCAGCGTGATCCTGACCGTGTCGTTGGGCTTGGGGTTGGCCTTGCTCTTCAACCGGCCCATGCGTGGCCGGCGTGTGTTCCGTTCCCTGTTCACCATGCCCATGTTCGCGGCGCCCATTGCAATGGGCTACCTGGGCCTGACCATCTTCCACGAGCAGGTGGGGGCGGTCAACACCGTTCTGCGCGCCCTGGGCGTGGTCAACCTGCCGCCCTGGTTCTCCAATATCTGGCTGTCTCGCCTGGCCATCGTCCTGGTCGATGTCTGGCAGTGGACGCCCTTCTGTTTTCTGGTCCTGCTGGCCGGTTTGCAGGGGCTGCCTGACGAGATTTACGAGGCGGCCGCCCTGGACTCTTCGTCAGGCTGGGATATCTTCCGCTTTGTCACCTTGCCATTGTTAGCCCCGGTGCTTTTCACCGTCGCCATGTTGCGCCTGGTGGAGGCTTTTAAGATTCTGGACATCCCTTTCAGCATGACCAACGGTGGGCCGGGCGCTGCCACCCAAACCCTTTCCTTCTACATCTACCTGACCGGACTGCGCAATTTTAACGCCGGCTATGCCTCCGCCCTGGCCTATCTCTTGCTGCTGATGGTATTGATCATCAGCCTGTACTTCTTCAAACGGCTACGCCAGATTTATGAATAGAGAGGTGCTCGCGTGAAAAGATACAAACTGGCACGCACTCTGAAAGACCTTCTTCTGTGGGCGGTCATCATTGTTGCCACCGCCTGGGTGGTCTTTCCTTTTTACTGGGCTATCGTCACCTCGTTCAAGGAGCCCACCGTCATCTTGACCAGGCCCTCCTTGATTCCTTTCCTGCAATTCAAGCCCTCCTTTGTTAACTGGCAAATGGAATTCACCAATCGCTGGCCGGAGATCAGTCGCGCGCTGGTCAACAGTATCGTCATATCCCTGGGTGCCACCGTGGTCGCCATCGTGCTCGGCACGCTGGCCGGCTATGGCCTGGCGCGCTTCCGTTTCTATGGGTGGCAGAACAAAGACATCACCATGTGGTTCCTGTCGCAGCGCTTCCTGCCGCCTATGGTGACCGTCATCCCCTTCTTCTTGATGATGCAATTCTTTGACCTGATAGACACCCGCCTGGCGCTCATCCTGACCAATGCGACCTTCACCCTGCCTTTTGCCGTCCTGATCATGCGCGACGTTTTCAAGGAATTGCCCATCGAAATGGAAGAATCGGCCTGGGTCGATGGCGCCTCGCGTTTTCAGAGTTTTTTGCGCATCGCCCTGCCGCTGTCTGCTCCAGCAGTGGCTGCCGCCGCAGTGATATGTTTCGCCTTTTCCTGGAATGAGTTCATTTTCGGCCTTATTTTGACCCTCAGGAGCGCCCGGCCCATCACGGTCATCATCGCCGGCGTGAGCCACACCCAGGGCATCCAGTTCTGGTTCGTGGCCACACGGCTGTTGCTTGCCATCATACCGCCCACGCTGCTGGCGCTGACCGCGCAGCGTTACATCGTGCGCGGCCTGACCTTCGGCGCGGTGAAGGGATAGTCGGTCACGAGCTATGGGCACTGTGGAGCAAAACAAGCCCTTCGACGCTGTCTGCCTGGGTATCTTCGTCGCCGACATCTTCTCACCGCCTCTGCCCGAGCCACCCGCGCCGGGCCATCTCGTCGTGGTGGACGATCTGCCCCTGGATGCTGGCGGCTGCGCCGTCAACACCGGCGTGTCGCTGACCAGGCTGGGAGCCCGCGTCGCCCTCATCGGCAAAGTGGGCAACGACGTCTTCGGCGACTTCATCATCAACCTGATGGCGGCGAAGGGGCTGGAGACCTCTGGCATCCGCCGCTCGGAGACCCGCCCCACTTCCAGGACGATGGTCATCCCCGTGCTCGGCCAGGACCGGCGCTTCATCCACGCCTTCGGCGCCAACGCCGAATTGACCATCGAGGACGTGGATTTGGACCTGGTTGCCCAGGGGCAGGTGCTCTACGTCGGCGGCTACCTGGGGCTGCCCCGCTTCGATCAGGCGGCCCTGGCCGAGCTCTTCGCCTTTGCCAGGGCGCAGGGAGTGCGCACGGTTCTGGACGTCATCGTGCCGGCGACGGCCACCTATGGCCTGGACGATGTCCTCGGCCGCGTCCTGCCCCTAACCGACGTGTTTCTGCCCAACGACGACGAAGCGGCCTTGCTCACCGGCGAAAGGGACCCGGAAAAGCAGGCGGCGGCCTTCCTGGCCCGGGGCTGCGGCACGGCGGTGATCACCCTGGGAGAGCGAGGTGTCCTGGCCAAGACGGCCACCCGAACGGTGCGAGCGCCTGCCTTTGCAGTCAACGCTGTAGACCCCTCCGGCGCGGGCGATGCTTTCGACGCTGGCTTTATCATCGGCCTGTTGGAAGGGTGGGATGTAGTCAGGACTGTGGAGTTTGCCTGTGCCGTCGGCGCCTCGGCGACGATGAAGCTGGGTTGCACGCCGGGCGTGTTCACCATGCCTGAAGCCCTGGCCTTCTTGGCGGAGCACAGGCTGGCCATTCGTGTCTAGCCAGGTCACCGATACCTGACCACGAAGAAGCGGAGATTGCCCTTGATCGAGGATCTGGAGAGGCGCGTGGAGCAGGAACTCGCCGCGGCCGTGGCCTTCGCCCGATCCAGCCCCGAGCCCCAGCCGGAACAGGCACTGGAAGACGTATATTGCGAGGGAGAACGTTTGGTGTAAGTGACAGGGCGCAGCGGAGTGGCGTCCTTTCTGCCTGTGCGTGTACGCACGCAGACAGGCGACGGGCTCCGGATGACGGCCCTCCACTTCGTTTTGTGTCTGAACACGAACGTGCCACAGGAAAGATCATGAACAGACGAGAGCGCGTGCTCAAAGCCATCCAGCACCAGGAGACGGATTTCGTCCCCTACAACTTCCACGCCGTGCCCGGCGTGTGGCAGAAAGTGCAACAGCACTATGGCCTGAAGGATACCCACGAGGTGATGGCCTTCATCGGCAACCACGTCGTCAAGGTGGGCTCCGATTTCAACTACAACCCTTGGGCCGACGACGTGGGCGAGGTGAAGCTCACCGTCAGCGGCGGCCCGGTGCGCACGGCTCTCGACGAGGCAGGCGGGCTGCACCGCGACGAGTTCGGCTGCGTCTGGGATCGCAGGGGGAGCCTGCCCCACCCGGTGGCCTATCCGCTGGGCGAAAAGCCCGCTCTGGATGGCTACACGTTCCCCGATCCCTACCGCGAAGGCCGTTTCGATCAGGCGAAGGAGTTGGCCGACCGCTACCGCGGCCAGGTCTTTCTCTTCGGCAAGCTGGGCATGTGCCTCTTCGAGCGGGCCTGGTCCATCCGGGGCATGACGCAACTGCTCATGGACATGGTGGAACGCCCCGAGTTCGTGGAAGAGTTGCTGGATCGCATCCTCCACGAGTGGAACCTGCCCATCATCGAGCAGCAACTGGCCCTGGGCGTGGACGGTTTCTACTTCGCCGACGACTGGGGCTCCAAGACGGGGCTCATGTTCAGCCCCAAGATGTGGCGACGCTTCATCAAGCCGCGGCTGGCGGTCATCTATCAGCGCTGCCGGGAGGCGGGTGTGATCGTGGGCCAGCATTCCGATGGGGCTGTCGGTGGTCTGTTCCCCGACCTGATCGAGATCGGCATGCAGGTCTTCAATCCCCTGTCGCCGTCCATCATGGATCCGCGCACCTACAAAGAGCAGTACGGCGACCGGCTGACCTTCTACGGCGGCATTGACGTGGAGCACACGCTGCCCTTCGGCAGGCCGCAGGAGGTGCGGCAGGAAATCCGCTCCCGGGCCGAGCTCATGGGCCAGGGTGGGGGCTATATCCTGCAAAGCTCCCACACCATCCTGGACGACGTGCCTTTGGAGAATCTGGTAGCCTACATCGAGGAAGTGCGCCATCTGGCAGGAATGGATTAGACAGGGCTGGACATGCTTGTACCATTCAATGAACTCTTGGCCGACGCTTTAGAGGGCGACTACGCCGTCGGCTATTTCGAGGCCTGGGATGTCTACTCGCTGGAAGCGGTGCTGGAGGCGGCCGAGGCCGAAAACGCCCCCGTGATCCTGGGCTTCGGCGGGGTGATGATGGAACCGGCCTGGTTCGACGGCGGCGGCCTGGAGCGCTTGGGCGCTCTGGGGCTGGCGACGGCCCGCGCGGCCAGAGTGCCGGTCTCCCTCATCCTCAACGAGGTCGCCACCTTTGCCCAGGTGGTGCGGGGCATCCGGGCCGGCTTCAACGTGGTCATGCTGGACACGAGCGATCTGCCCTACGCTGAGAACGTGCGCCTGAGCCGCCAGGTGGTGCAGGTGGCTCACGCTGTCGGCGTGGGCGTGGAAGCGGAGCTGGGCTCGCTGCCCGA
>JACNHM010000327.1:0-11487 GCA_014383605.1 Chloroflexota bacterium | reverse complement strand
GGGCGCGGTGGGCGACGAGGTGGGACGTCTCACTGACCCCGAGGAGGCGGCCCGTTTCGTCGGCGAGACGGGGGTGGACGCTCTGGCCGTCTCCGTGGGCAACGTGCATATCTTGACCGAGGGGAAGGCGGCCATTGACTGGCCGCGGCTGGAGGCCATCCATCAGGCGGCGCCGGTGCCCCTGGTCCTGCACGGCGGCACGGGTTTCCCCGAAGAGGGAATCGCGCAGGCCATCGCCCTGGGCGTGGCCAAGGTCAACGTGGGCACGGTGCTGAAGCAGGCGTTCCTGGACGGCATCGCTGACGCGATGGCATCGCTCCCTGCCGGGGTCAGCGTGCAACAGACCGTGGGCTCGCGCAAAGCGGCCGATGTCTTGCAGCAGGGAAAGGCACGCATGCGAGAAGAGGTCGCCCGCCGCATCCGGCTGTGGCAGTGTAACGGATGACCAAGGCAGGAATGATCGTGAACCCAGAAAGCTTGCGGTGGACTGTCAAGTCCGGCAGAAGCAAGTTCAGATCTACTGATGAGAGGTAAACGCTATGGCAAAGCTGGGAACCACTGAACGGCCGGCTGTGGTTCGTGTTCAGACACAGGATAGGGCTGGAGAGATTCTCTCCGTCTGCAACAGACACGGCTGGAAGGTCATCGTGGGCATAGAACCGGATAAGACTGAGGATGTCTCTGACGTAGAACGGCTTCTCAATCCTCAAACCTCGATGAGCGCAGAAGCAAGAGTGGGGCGTAACGATCCCTGTCCCTGCGGCAGCGGTCTGAAGTACAAGCACTGTTGCCAGAGGAAACGACGACGATAACCACCGAAAACACCAACGAGGTTGCCATGAGTTTACTGGGACTGGACATCGGCATCACGGGCTGCAAGGCGGTGGCCTTCAGCCCCGAAGGCGATATGCTTGCTCAGGCCTACCGCGAGTATCGCCTCTACCAGCCGCAGCCCGGCTGGATGGAGCTGGACCCGGCCGAGGTCTGGGCGGCGGTGGCCGGCGTCATCCGCCAGGTGACGGCCGCCGTCGCTGCCGATCCGGTGCGGGCGCTGAGCGTGTCCACGCACGGCGAATCCGTTGTGCCGGTGGACGCGCAGGGCCGGCCCATCTACGGTTTCATCACCGCCATTGACACCCGCGCTGGCGAGCAGGCCCGTTGGTGGGGCGAGCGGTTGGGCAAAGAGCGCATCTTCTACATCACCGGCATGCCGCTGCACCCCATGTACACGGTGAACAAACTGATGTGGCTGCGGCAGAACGATCCGCACGTGTTCAGGGCGGCCCACCGCTTCCTGTGCATGCAGGATTTCGTCTTCCACCAACTGGGGTTGCCGCCGACCATGGACCGCACCCTGGCCACCCGCACCATGGCCTTCGACGTGTCGCGACTGGCCTGGTCCGAGGAAATCCTGGAACTGGCCCAGTTGGACGTGGCGCGGATGTCGCAGGTGCTGCCTTCGGGCACGGTCATCGGCGAGATCCCGGCGGCGGTCATCGAGGAGTTGGGGCTGGCGCCAGGCGCGGTGGGGGTGACGGGAGGGCACGATCAGCCTAGCGGGGCGCTGGGGTGCGGCGCCATCGCCGAGGGTGTGGCCATGGATTCCACGGGCACTGTGGAGTGCGTGGCCGTGGCCTCGCCCCGGCTGGTGCTGAACGAGGCGCTCATGCAGAGCAACCTGCCCATCGCCCCGCACACCGCGCCGGGCATGTACCTGGTGCTGGGCTATTCCTCCACCGGCGGCGCCCTGCTGCGCTGGTATCGCGACAACTTCGCCGGCGCCGAGCGACAGGAGGCGGAGCGAACCGGCCAGGACGTCTACGATCTGATCCTGCAGCAGGCCACGCCGGGGCCGTCGCCGGTGCTGATCCTGCCGCATTTCGTGGGCGCTGGAACACCCTCGATGGACGCCGACTCCAAAGGGGCGATTCTGGGCCTGGACCTGAGCACCAGCAGAGGGCAGATCATCAAGGCCATGCTGGACAGCGTCAGCTATGAGGTCAAGCTGAGCGTGGACGCTATGGAGGCGGCCGGCATCGCCGTGCGGGAGCTGCGCGCCTTTGGCGGCGGCGCCAAGTCTCCGCTGTGGCTGCAGACCAAGGCCGACATCTACGGCAAGCCGGTGCGGGCCGTCGCCGTCTCCGAAGCGCCCTGCCTGGGCGTGGCCATCCTGGCCGGCGTGGCCACCGGCGTGTTTTCCTCCATGGAAGAGGCCCTGGCCCAGATGGTGCGCATCGGGCGCACCTACGAGCCGGACCTGGCCTTGCACGAGCGTTACATGGAGAGTTTCCAACTCTTCGCCCAGGTCTACCCGACCTTGGCAGAGCTCAATCACCAATTGTGATCTGAGCGAATCAGCGAGCAGCCATATTCACGCAACACGCATCACGCATCACGTGCTTTTGACATAACCGAACTACACTCCCGCATGACAACAGAGAGGAGCTATCATGACTGAGAGGAAATACGCCATCGGCATTGACTTTGGCACCGAATCGGGCCGCGCTGTGCTGGTGGACGTGGCCACGGGCGAGGAGGTGGCCACCGCCGTCCATCCCTACGGCGACGGTGTCATTGACGAGCAATTGCCGGGCACCGACATTTGGCTGCCGCCCGACTTCGCTCTGCAGAACCCCGCCGACTACATCGAGGTCCTCAAGGTGACCATCCCCGCCGTGTTGCAAGAGGCGAGCGTGAGTGACGAGGACGTCATCGGCCTGGGCACTGACTTCACCGCCTGCACCATGCTGCCCATTGACGAGGCGGGCATCCCCCTGTGCCTGAAGGCGGAGTGGCGGGACAACCCCTACGCCTGGGTCAAGATCTGGAAGCACCACGCCGCCCAGCCCGAGGCCAACGAGCTGAACCGCATTGCCGCCGAGCGGAGCGAGGAGTGGCTCCCCCGCTACGGTGGCAAAATCTCCTCCGAGTGGCTCTTCCCTAAAATCTGGGAGACGCTGAACAAGGCTCCGGAAGTCTACGCCGCGGCTGACCGCTACGTGGAGGGGGCCGACTGGATCGTGCTGCAACTGACGGGGGCGGAGCGGCGCAACTCCTGCACGGCGGGCTACAAGGCCGTTTGGGAGAAGGGGACGGGCTACCCCTCGGATGACTTCTTCGCTGCCCTGGACCCCCGGCTGCGCCACGTGGTGGATGAGAAGCTTTCGCGGGACATCTACCCCCTGGGCGGTCGCGCCGGCGGCCTGACCGAACAGGCGGCGCAGTGGACGGGGCTGCGGCCGGGCACGGCGGTGTCCATCGGCAACGTGGACGCCCACGTCTCCGTGCCCGCGGCCACGGTCACCGAGATCGGCCGCATGGTGATGATCATGGGCACCTCCACCTGCCACATGGTGCTGGGCGAGGCCAAGCACATCGTTCCCGGCATGTGCGGCGTGGTCGAGGATGGCATCATCCCCGGCCTCTTCGGCTACGAGGCCGGGCAATCCTGCGTCGGCGACCACTTCGCCTGGTTCGTGGAGCACTGCGTGCCCGCCGCGTACCAGGAGGAGGCCCTGGCTCGCGGGCTGAACCTGCATCAACTGCTGGAGGAAAAGGCCGCCGCCCTGCGGCCAGGCGAGAGCGGCTTGCTGGCCCTGGATTGGTGGAACGGCAACCGCTCCGTGCTGGTGGACGTGGACCTGACGGGCATGCTCCTGGGAGCCACGCTGCTGACCAAACCGGAGGAAATCTACCGCACCCTCATCGAGGCCACTGCTTACGGCACGCGCATCATCATCGAGACCTTCGAGGAGAGCGGCGTGGCCGTGAAGGAGATCGTGGCCACGGGCGGCCTGCCGGAGCGCAACAAGCTGCTGATGCAGATCTACGCCGACGTCACCGGGCGGGAGTTCAAGGTGGCGGCTTCCAAGCAGGCGGGCGCCTTGGGCTCGGCCATGTTCGGGGCCGTGGCCGCGGGCCAAGAGGCCGGCGGCTACGACACCATCTTCGAGGCCGCGCAGCACATGGCCCATCTCAAGGACGAGGTCTTCCGGCCTCTTGCCGGTAATCAGGCCGTGTACGATCAGCTATACGCTGAGTACAAGATCTTGCACGACTACTTCGGCCGCGGCGCCAATGACGTGATGAAGCGGCTGAAGCGCGTCAAGGCTGAGGTTTTGGGAATAGCATAAAACCTCCAAATCCAAAGCTCAAAGCTCAAAGCTCAAAGAGCAAACCTCAAACCTCAAACCTCAAACCTCAAACCACCTTTGCGAGATGGTGGTTGATTGCGTTTCGGAGCGTTCTCTTGCTGAGTGGCTGTGCGCTGCTCTGCGGCGTCCTTTCCTGCCAGCGGCAGCCCGCACCGCAGGTCATCGTGCCATCACCGCCTGTCGCCGAAACGGCGACCGCCGCTGTTCCGCCGACGGTTGTCTACCATCCGCCCACGGCCACGCCAACACCGACCCCCTCTGCTGTGGTCGCCACACCGCTGCCCACGCCTTCTCCTGTCGCTCCCACGGTGACGCCCACGCCGGCCATCCGCTTGGCGCTGGCGGCCGACTTACCACTTCCCATCGCCGACGCGGTCCAGGCCTGGGCTGCGGAGCGGGGCGTGGTCGTCGTGGCGGAAGGCGTCGCCGACCTGCGCCTGGACCTGAAACCGGCATCGGACGCCCGCCTGGTCAGCGAGTGCATCTACGTGCCTGTGCAGCGCTTTCCCACGCTGCGCGAGGGGGTCACGCTGGACGAGCTGCGCCAGACGTGGGCGGGGACAGGTGGCTTCGCCCGCCTGCTGGTGACCGAGGCGACGGCGGCCGAGCTGGCCGGGCTCTGGGGGCCGCCGGGGGAGGGCGTCGAGCTGCTGCCGGACGAGGAGCTGACGGAAGCTCTCTGGCAGGACGAGCAGGCCCTGTCCATCGTGCCCTTCGAGCGGTTGGAGCCGCGGCTCAGGGCTCTGCGTCTGGACGGGCTTTCGGCGGTGGACAACCGGTTGGCGCAAAGCGACTGGCCGCTAACGCTGCGCGTCTGGCTGCACGGCTCGGAAGCGCAGGCCGAGGATCTGCTGACCCATCTGCGGGAGGGCGTGCCCGCCACCAACCGCGATCCCCACAAGCTCACCGTGCTGGTGATGACCGGGGTGACGGCCATGTCCCGCATGACGGCCTGGAAGATGGAAGTCTACGAGGATTACGCTTATCCGGCCCACGTCATCGGCCCCGAGCTGGCCGCCGCCGACATCACGCACATCAGCAACGAGGTACCGCTCGTGCCCGGCTGCCTGGCCGACCCCACCCTCAACAACATCGTTCTCTGCTCCAAGCCGGAGTATCTGGCCGCGCTGGAAGAGGTGGGGGTGGACATCGTCGGCCTGACGGGCAACCATCAGAACGACTTCGGCCAGGAGGCCATGCTCCAGTCGCTGGAGATCTACGCCGAGCACGAGCTGCCCGTGTACGGCGGCGGCGCCAACGATGAAGAGGCCCGCAAGCCGCTTGTCATCACGCACAACGCCAATCGGCTGGCCTTCCTGGGGGCCAATGAGTTCGGCCCTCCCGAAGCCCTGGCCACCGCCGACAGCCCCGGCTCGGCCTATTTCGATCTGGAGACCATGACGGCGGACATCGCCGCCGTGCGGGCAGACGTGGACCTGGTGCTGGTGGAAATCCAGCACACCGAGTTCAACGACCTGGGGGACTACCAGACGGAACCGCTGCCCAAGCAGCGAGCGGACTTCGAAGCGCTCAGCGCCGCCGGGGCGGACATCGTCACCGGCGTGCAGGCGCACCGGCCGCAGGCGCTGGAATTCACTTCTGATGGGATCATTCTTTACGGCCTGGGCAATCTCTTCTTTGACCAGATGTGGTGGGAGGCGCGGCAGGGGCTGATCGCCCGCCACGTCATCTACGAGGGCCGTCACATCAGCACGGAGCTGCTGGTGACCATTCTGGAGGATTGGGCGCAGCCCCGCTGGGCCACGCCTGGGGAGCGCGAAGAAGTCCTGGGCACCATCTCTGCCGCCAGCGGGTGGTAGCTCGAGACGCAACTGCCGTTGGCCGGCGAGTTGACTGAATCGCCGATTTGACAAATGCTACGAACTGTGGTATAAAAGCGGTAATTCGGAAACGGAGCATGTACCTCATGACGTTGTTCGGCAAGCGAACCTCCAAGCAGATCAGGTCCAGGCGTTCCAGGCGCTCGCTCTGGGGAGTTTCGCCCTGCCGGATGTTGCCGCGGAGGTAGATTTCGCTTAGTTATCGGCTCACCGTAGCTGCAGGCCGACTCTCCAGATGCATTGACCAGGAGAGACGGCCTTTTTTGTTGTCAAGGACTCGGGCTTTGTAGTGAACAGCCATGTCCGCCACCTTGCCGCTGGACGTGGCCGTCCAGCGGAAGCAAATAGACTGATGAGGAGGTACTGAAATGACTGAATGTCCCGAATGCGCTGCTGAATTGCAACTGGCCCCCGACACGGAAGTGGGGGAAATCGTGGTCTGCCATGACTGCGGTATCGAGTTGGAGGTGATGGGTGTGGATCCCATCGTCCTGGACCTGGCACCGGAGGAGGAGGAAGACTGGGGAGAGTGACAACATGAGGGTCGGTGTTCTGTGTTCCCGAGTTCGCGTCGAGGAGAAGTTGATCTTCGAGGCCCTGCGCGACCGAGGGGTGGATGCCGAGCGGATTGACGCTAACGGCATCACCCTGGGTCTTTTGCAGGGCATCAATGGCTACGACGTGGTGCTCGTGCGCTGCCTGAGCCATTGGCGCGCCCTGTACGCCAGCAAGCTGCTGGGCGATAGCGGGCAACCCACGGTCAATACTTACGAGGTCATCGCCACCTGCGGCGACAAGCTGCTGACCAGCCTGGCGCTGGCTAAGCGTGGCGTCCCCACGCCGCGCACCAAGGTGGCTTTCAGCACGCAGGCAGCCCTGCAAGCCATTGAGCAGATGGGCTATCCGGCGGTGTTGAAGCCCCTGAACGGTTCGTGGGGACGGCTTCTGGCCAAGATCAACGATCGTGATGCGGCGGAGACGATCCTGGAACACAAGCACACCCTCGGTGGCTATCGTCACTCCATCTTCTACATTCAGGAGTACGTGGAGAAGCCTGGGCGCGATATCCGCAGCTTCGTCGTCGGCGGCGAAGTCATCGCCGCTATCTACCGGCACGCACCGCACTGGATCACTAACACGGCGCGGGGAGGGGAAGCCACGGCCTGTCCCATCACTCCGGAGATCGAGCGCATCTCCCGCGCCGCGGCGGAGGCAGTGGGCGGCGGGGCGGTGGCCGTGGACATCCTGGAGGCCCCCGATGGCCATCTGCTGGTAGCGGAAGTGAACCACACGCCGGAGTTCCGCAACAGCATCGGACCCACAGGGGTGGATATCGCCGGTCGCATCGTGGATTACGCCTTGGAGGTGGCTACTATGGAACCGGGAAGGTGAAGCTAGGCATCCTCTGTTCCCGCATCCGCCTGGAGGAAAAGCACATCTTCCGAGCCCTGGAAGCGCGCGGCATCGCGTATGATCGGCTGGATGAGGGACATCTGGCCCTGCGGTTGCAGGCCCACAACGGAGAGCCGACACCTTGTCGGCGGCTGGGAGACGCCTCTGCGGACTTTTCGGACAGGCTCTTTGCCGATGGGTATGACGTGATCTGGTGCCGCGCCATCAGCCACACGCGGGCACTTTACGCCCTCAACATCCTCAACAGCTGGGGGATCAGGACGGTGAACAGCTATCAGGTGGTGCACATCTGCGGCGACAAGGTGCTGACCACCCTGGCTCTGTTGCAGCACAACGTCCCCACCCTGCGCACCGTGGTGGCGCTCAGCGTCGAGGCGGCCCTGCAAACCATCGAGGAGATGGGCTATCCGGTGGTGCTGAAGCCGGCCGTGGGCTCGTGGGGGCGGCTGCTGAGCAAGGTCAACGACCGGGACACAGCCGAGGCGGTGCTCAAGCACAAGGCCACCCTGGGCGGGCCGCTGCACAGCGTCTTCTACATCCAGGAGTACGTGGACAAGCCCGGCCGCGACATCCGCACCATGGTCATCGGCGACGAGGTCGCCTACGCCATGTACCGCCGCTCGGCCCACTGGATCACCAACACCGCCCGCGGCGGCGAGGCCCTGCCCTGTCCCATCACTCCGGACATCAGAGAGCTGTCGCTGGCGGCCGCCCAGGCCGTGGGCGGGGGCATCCTGGCCGTGGACCTCATGGAAACTGCCGATGGCCGCTTGCTGGTCAACGAGGTGAATCACACGCCTGAATTCCACGGCGCCATGCAGGCCGTGGAGGTGGATATCGCGGGTAGGATGGTTGATTACGTGTTGCAAATGGTAGATTGGTAAATTGGGGAACTGGTAGATTGGTAGATTGGGAAACTGGTAGATTGGTACATTGGCAAATCGGGCTCTGTTGACCAATTTACCAATTTACCAGTTTACCAGTTCACCAACTTACCCGCTGCAGGAGAGAGTCTATGTTAAACGCATCTATCGTCGGTGCCTCAGGATACGTCGGAGGAGAGCTATTGCGGCTGCTGCTGGACCATCCCCAGGTGGTGGTGAAGCAGGCGACGTCGGAGCGCTTCGCCGGCGAGCCAGCGCACTTTCTGCACCCCAACCTCAGAGGGCGAACGAACCTGCGCCTGGTGTCGTTGCAGGAGCTGGAACCGTGCGACGTGCTCTTCACCGCCCTGCCGCATGGCCAGGTGGCCCCGCGCGTCGAGGAATTCGCCGCCCTCGCCGGACGCATCGTGGACTTGAGCGCCGACTTCCGGCTGCACGATCCCGCCGACTATCCGCTTTGGTACGATTGGCAGCACCCGGCCCCCGCCTGGCTGCCCCGCTTCGTCTACGGCTTGCCGGAATTCCATCGAGAAGCGCTTCAGGAAGCTCGTTACGTCAGCGGCGTGGGCTGCAACGCCACCGTCATCAACCTGGCCCTGTGGCCGCTCTGCCGCGCCGGCGTGATCGGCAAGACGGTGGTGGAGGTCAAGGTGGGCTCGTCGGAGGGCGGTGCTCAACCCACGAGCGCCTCCCATCACGCCGAGCGCAGCCACGTCGTCCGCTCCTACGCCCCCACCAGCCACCGCCACATGGCCGAGCTGTTGCAGGAGTTGACCTTCGACGGGCAGCGCCCCGACATCCACATGTCGGTCACCTCGGTGGAGCTGGTGCGCGGCGCGTTGGCCACGGCGCACTGCTTCCTCACCGCGGACGTCAGCGAGAAGGATGTCTGGCAGCTCTACCGTCAAGCCTACGGGAACGAGCCGTTCGTCCGCATCGTCAAGTTCCGCCGCGGCTTCTATCGCTACCCGGAGCCCAAGATCCTGGCCGGCTCCAACTACTGCGACGTGGGGTTCACCAGGGAAGAGGGGAGCAACCGCTTGGTGGTCATCTCGGCCCTGGACAACTTGATGAAGGGCGCGGCCGGCAGCGCGGTGCAGGCGATGAACCTGATGTGCGGTTTCCCGGAGACGGCGGGGCTGGAGTTCCCGGGGCTGCATCCGATCTAGAGATTGGAGGTCAGAGATCATGATTGTCGTCAAGATCGGTGGGGTGGAGGGATTGGGTATCGAGTCGCTCTGCGCCGATGTCGCCCCACTGGTGCGTAAAGGCGAGCAACTGGTGCTCGTCCACGGCGGCTCGCACCAGACCAACGTCATCTCCGAGAAGCTGGGCAAGCCGCCCCGCTTCGTCACCTCTGTCTCGGGCCACGTCAGCCGCTACACCGACCGGGAGACGCTGGAGATCTTCGCCATGGTGGTGGCCGGACGGGTGAACAAGCTGCTGGTGGAGCGGTTGCAAAGCCTGGGCGTCAACGCCGTAGGACTGTCGGGGCCTGACGGACGGCTGCTGGCGGGGCGGCGTAAGTCGGCCCTGAAGATCATGGAGAACGGCAAGCGCAAGGTGCTGCACGGCGAGTGGAGTGGCGTCATCGAGCAGGTCAACATCTCCCTGCTGAGGCTGCTTCTCGACCACGGCTACACGCCGGTCATCGCCCCGCTGGCCATCAGCCACGAGGGCGAGATGGTCAATGTGGACGGCGACCGGGCGGCGGCAGCCGTGGCCGCCGCGCTGCGGGCGGAGGCCCTGATCCTGCTCTCCAACGTTCCCGGCCTGCTGAAGGACTTCCCCGATGAAAGCTCGCTGATCCGCAGCATCAGGCGCGGGGACGTGGAGGACTACTTGCCCTACGCCCAGGGGCGCATGAAGAAGAAGCTGATGGGAGCCGCGGAGGCGCTGGCGGGCGGCGCCGGCCGGGTGATCCTCAGCGACGGACGGATCGAAGCGCCGGTCAGCCAGGCGCTGGCGGGCAGAGGGACGGTGATTCAATGACCCATCAGCAAGTCAGCACATCTGCAAATCGCAAATCGCAAATCGCAAATCCGCAGGTCGCGGAATGGATCGAGCTGGAGAACAACCACACCAGCGGGGTGTACAGCAAGCGGCCTCTGGTCGTCGTGCGGGGAGAGGGGGCCAGGGTGTGGGACGCCCAGGGGCGAGCCTACATTGACTGTGTGAGCGGTTATGGGGTGGCCAACGTCGGCCACTGCCATCCCGCCGTGGTGGCGGCCATCAAAGAGCAGGCCGAGAAGCTGATCACCTGTCAGGAGATTTTCTACAACGACCGCCGGGCGGAGCTGCAGGCTGAACTGGTGCGCCTCGCGCCGCCGGGCCTGGAGCGGGTGTTCCTGTGCAATTCCGGCACCGAGGCGGTGGAGGCGGCCATCAAATTCGCCCGCCTGGTCACCGGTCGCCCGGGCATCGTCGCTGCCAAGAACAGCTTCCATGGCCGCACCCTGGGGGCGTTGTCGGCCACCTGGCAGCCCCAGTACCGCCAGCCCTTCGAGCCGCTGGTGCCAGGCTTCGTGCATGTCGCCTACGACGATGTGGGCGCCCTCGAAGAAACCATCGGCGACAACACAGGGGCGGTCATCCTGGAGGTGGTGCAGGGAGAAGGGGGCGTCAGGCCGGGCAGCGGCGAGTATCTGCGCCGGGCGCAAGCGCTCTGCCAGGAGCGGGGGGCGCTCTTCATCGTGGATGAGGTGCAGACGGGCTTTGGACGCACGGGCCGCCTGTTCGCCTGCGAGCATCACGGTCTGGAGCCGGACATGCTCTGTCTGGCCAAGGCCATGGCCGGCGGAGTGCCCATGGGCGCGGTGCTGCTGGGCCCCCGCGTGGGGGAGCTGCCCGGCAAGGCGCACGGCTCGACCTTTGGCGGCAATCCGCTGGCCTGCGCCGCGGCGCTGGCCGCCATTCGTGTCATCGAAGAAGAAGCCCTGCCACAGCGCGCCGCGGAGCTGGGAGACTACTTCGTCTCCCGCCTGCAGGAGATGAACTCGCCCCTCATCCGGCAGGTGCGGGGCCTGGGCCTGATGGTGGGCATCGAGTTGAAGCAGCGGGTCGGGCCTTATCTGGCGGCGCTGATGGAACGAGGCGTGCTGGCCCTTTCGGCGGGGCCGATCGTGATGCGCTTCCTGCCGCCGCTGGTCATCAGCCGGGAGGAGTTGGAGGCCGTCGCCAGGGCGGTCGAGGACG
>JACNHM010000128.1 GCA_014383605.1 Chloroflexota bacterium | reverse complement strand
CCGACGTCGTGGATCAGATTGGCGCCCGATAGCGCGGCGATGGTTACGGACATGGCCGCTTCGATGGCTGCCTGCTGGTCGAGGACTTTGGAGTCGGAGCAGCCAGCGGTGGAGAACATGGGCAGGCGCAGCCACTTGGCGACGTCGGTCATGGCCGCGCTGAGCAGAACCATCTCCGGCGCGCCGTAGGACAAAATGGACGTGGCCATATCTATGGTGGACTCTACCCCGCCGATGATGACCGCCGCGCCCCTGCGCTTGAGCTGGGCCAGCACCACGCCCACCAGACATTCGGCCAGGCACTGCACCATGCCGCCAGCCAGCGTCACCGGCGCGGTGGCTCCGCACATGGTGCAGGGGGTGTAAATGGCGGGGATGCCCATCTCCGCCGCGTATAGGATCTTCTCCACTGCCTCGATGGAATGGGTCAGGGGAGAGCTCGGCTCGATGTAGACGACGAAGAGAGGCGCCTGGGCGAACTCCTCCGCCCCGCCCAGCACTTCGCACGCCATCCGGTACTGATCGGCCAGCCCCTCCTTGTCCACGGTGGTGATGACCAGCGGCTTGGACGTGCCCTGCATCATGGCCAGGAACTGGTGGCGGTCGTAGGTAAGCACGGGCACACCAGAGGTCAGGCCCAGCGACATGTGGAAGTCAATGTGGGGCAGGGCGTCGCTGATCCTGGCTGCGTTGTAAACGTCCTGATAGGTGTACTTGCGCACCTCGTCGGTGTAGGGGTCTATGAGGGAGGGGCAATCGGAGCCCGTGCCGAAGTAGATTTTGTTCTTCTCCAGGACAACGCGCTTGTTGCGGTCCCGTCCGGCCACGACGATCCGTTGCGGCGCGGTGCTCAGCGCATCCTTGACCAGCCAGGATGGGATGCGCACTAGGTCGCCATCGCTGATGCCGCTTCGCTTACCGCAGCCGGCGTCCCGCAGCAGGGCCAGCCCTTCCTCCCCGTGAACCCGTGTTCCCACCCGCTCCAGAACGTCGAGGGCGGAGTGAAAAATCTCCTCGATTTGATCATCGGACAACACGCGAAATTGCGCGGTAGCGTTGACCTGGTAGTTTGCTCTCATGTTAGCTATCCTCCCTCGTGTGTGGCGGCAGCGATCGCCGCGATGTGGGCGGGCGAAGAGCCGCAGCACGCGCCTACGATGCGGGCGCCTAGCTCCACGTAGCGGCGGGCCAGATCGGCCATCCTCTCCGGCGTGGCGTCGTAGACCACCTGGCGCTTGACCATGCGCGGCACGCCGGCGTTGGGCTTGGCGATCAGGTAGGCATCGGGCGCGGCCTCGTGCATCTGGGGCAGGATGTCCAACACCTCCTCGGGCGCGTGGCCGCAGTTGGCGCCGATGGCCGGCACGTCCAAAGCGGCCATCGCCTGGGCCGCTTGCGTCGGACTGACCCCCATGCTGGTATGGCCGTGGGTGTCGAAGCTGAAGGTGCAGAAGACGGGCAGGTCGCATCCTTGCCGCGCTCCTTCGACGGCCGCCTTCGCCTCGTTGAGGTCGCTCATGGTCTCGATGTAGATGCAATCCGCGCCCCCCGCTGCCAACGCCTGGGCCTGCTCGGCGAAGATCTCAACGGCGGCCTCATAGGTCAGCGAGCCAAGCGGGACCATCAACTCCCCCGTGGGGCCGATGTCGCCGCCGACGTAGAGATCATCGCCTACTACCTGACGGGCCAGCTCGGCGGCGCGGCGATTGATCTCCGCTGCCTGAATCTCAAGCCCCGCCGCCTTCAGGCGCGCCCGCGTGCCGCCGAAGGTGGTGGTGAGGATGATCTGTGAGCCGGCCTCCACGTAGGCGCGGTGCAATTTCATGATCACCTCAGGCTGCTCCAGCACCCACGCTTCGCCCGGCATCCCCGCAGGCAGCCCGGCCTCCAGCAGCATGGTACCCGTCGCCCCGTCAGCAATGAGAACATCACCTGAGGCTAATCGTTTTAGAATGGGTATGCGCATCGTTCGCTCCTTTTTTGGCGTTCGGAGCTCGGTGTTTCAGCGTCAAACCCCGAACCTGAAACCTGGAACCTTCTAACCTGAAACCCACTACGCTTGCACCAACCCTTTGATCACCTCAACCGCCTCAGTAGCATTTTCCGCGTAGGCATCGGCCCCGATTTCCTCGGCCCACTCAGGGCTGGTGGGCACGCCGCCGATGATGACCTTGACCTGATCGCGCAGGCCGGCTTCTTTGAGGGTCAGGATCACGGCCTCCTGGTTGAGCATGGTGGTGGTGAGCAGCGCGGAGAGACCCACCACGTCGGCATTCACCTCGCGCACGGCGTAAACGAATCGCTGGGGCGCAACGTCCACGCCCAGGTCGTGCACCTCGAAGCCGCTGGCAGACAGCATGGTGGCCACCAACGTCTTGCCGATTTCGTGGATGTCCCCTTGCACGGTGCCGATGACCACCTTGCCCAGCGTCTTGAGCTCCTGTTTGCGCTTCTTCAGCTCCGGTTCCAGGGTGGTGATAGCGGCTTTCATCGCCTCGCCGCTCATCATAAGGTCGGGGATGAACAACTCCCCTTTGGCGAAGCCCTCGCCGACGACATCCATGCCCGGCTTGAATCCCTGATCAATGGCTGCCAGCGGGTCAATCCCTGCCCGCAGCACCTCGTTGGCCAACTCGCGCGCCTTGTCTGGCAGACCGGCGATGACGGCGTTGGTCATCTCCTCGAATAGCCTTTCGTTTGCCATCTGGTATCCTCCTTGTTTTGCGATGCAGACAATGAATGTGCAAATTGTATAGGCATCTTGCGATTGTGTCAAATCTCACCGCCTGCTTCTTGGGGTTGGTTAAAGAATAACTTCCCGATACGATGTCATTGCGAGCGCTTTTTGCGAAGCAATCCCCCCCTTTGTTCAGCTAGGAGATTGCTTCGTCGCAAAAAAACGCTCCTCGCAATGACACCAATGGGAGGACTTATTTCTTTACAGACTCTTGACACTCAAGGGAACCTTTTGCATCCTCGCTGCGTCTAGTAAGTGAATTGGCATACTGCATCCAAAAGGAGGTCACGAAGAAGATGAAGAGGAGAATCTTGTTAGCTGCAGTTGTAGTTCTAGGGCTGATCATGGCCACGGCCGGAATCTCGTACGCTGACGGCATCATTATCCCCGAGCCGCCTCCCCATATCCCGATTACCGAGGTTCGCAACCTGACCATCAAGTACCACCGGGTGAGGGTGACCATCGAGAACCAGGTGGCTACCACTCGCATAGATCAGGTCTTTGTCAACGAAGCGCCCTACCAGGTGGAGGGTACTTACATCTTCCCTCTGCCCGAGGAGGCGGCGATCTCGGAGTTCTCTATGTGGGTGGATGGGGAGAAGCTGGAAGGCCAGGTGCTCGATAAGGACCAGGCCCGCCGCATCTACGAGGACATTGTGCGCCGCCGCAAAGACCCCGCCCTCCTGGAATACGTGGGAAGGAACGCTTTCCAGGCCCAAATCTTCCCCATCCCCTCTCACGGGGAGCGGCGCGTTGAGCTGGAGTACAGCCAGGTGCTCTCGATGGAGGGAGGACTGGTCAAGTACGTCTATCCCTTGAACACCGAGCGATTTTCCGCCAGGCCCCTGGAAGAAGTGACCATCAGCGTCGAGATCCATTCCAACGAGCCCATCAAAGCCATCTACTCCGCCAGCCACCAGGTAGCGGTGGATCGTCGTGGCGATTACAATGCTACGGTGGGCTACGAGGAGTACGACGTGCTTCCCGATCGCGATTTCGAGCTCTACTACACCATCTCCGACGAGGATTTCGGACTCAACCTGCTGAGCTACCGCGAGCCTGGTGAAGACGGCTTCTTCCTCCTGCTCGTCGCTCCCAAGGTCGAGGTGGAAGAGAGGGAGGTGGCAGAGCAGGATGTCATCCTCGTCCTGGACACCTCCGGCAGCATGAGAGGCGAGAAGCTGGATCAAGCTAAGGGCGCGC